>LFJH01000048.1 GCA_001189335.2 Candidatus Paraburkholderia schumanniana | reverse complement strand
CCTGGACCACGTTTTTTAACGGGATGGCTCACCCAAAGCCAACGGCCGCTCCCTTCGACGGCACTCAGTGTAGCCCCGACGAGAGTTTCTGCCTTTCGGGCAGGAGCGCGCCCCTTGGGGATGTTTTTTTGAGGCTTACATGGCATCCACGCCTGTTCTGTTTATCGATGTCTGGTCGGACTTCGTCTGTCCGTTCTGCTACCTCGAGACGCCCGTGCTCGATCAGTTCCGCAATGCGTACGGCGATGCGGTCGAAATTCGCTGGCACGCGTTCGAGCTGCGTCCCGAACCGACGCCCCTGCTCGATCCCAACAGCGACAAGATCCTCGAATCGTGGGAAAACTCGGTGCGCCCGCTTGCGGAAGAGCGCGGCGTATCGATGCGCATGCCGCCCGTCGCGCCGCGCAGCCGCAGGGCCTTCGAAACAGCGATGTTCGCGCGCAAATCGGGGCCGATTCGATCTCGTGCATCGCGCGATCTTCAAGGCGTACTTCGAGCAAGGCATCGACATCGGCGATACCGATGCGCTGCTCGATATCGCAGCGACCTGCGGCGTCGATCCCGAACTGCTCGAAGAAGCGCTCGATGACGGCACTTACACGGACCTCGTAATCGAAGACGAGGAATTCGCGAAGAAGCTGGGCGTGAGCGGCGTGCCCTTCGCGGTGCTGTCGCGCGAGCCGGCGCCCGGTCAGGAACCGCCCCCGCCAATCGCGCTGCGCGGCGCCGCCCCGGTCCAGCATTTCGAGGCGGCAGTCGAGCGGCTCTTCCCCGATGGCTTTCCGGGCAACTGAGCCGCCATTTGCATCCGGTCGTGAAATACCGGACGTAGCGCGGCTCTAGCTGTGCTCCGCCATGAACGACTTCAGCGCGATGCGCTGCGACGGATCGAGCAATACGAATTCGAGCCCGTAAGCGGCGCTTCCGTTGGCCGGGTCCGGCGTGCCCACGTGACGCACGACCGCGGTCGTGTCGATCTTCACGTCCACGCCATCGGTACTGAACTGAAACGAGAGCTTGAGACGGTCGCCGACCTGCGCAGTCGGGAACGCGACCGTCAGCGACATGCCATAGGGACTGATGTCGCTCACGCGCCCCAGTTGCTGCGCGGCGCGCGCCGCTTGCTCGGCGGAAAAATGTGCGGCCAGACGCGTCGGCATGCGCGCGGACTTGCGCGTGCGCAGCTTGCGGATCGTGTCCGGCGCCGACAGCACCGCGTAGTTGAACGGCTCGCGACAGATGGCATCGACAGTGCAAGCGAAACGGAATACGCCGCGGCCCGTGAGCGCGACCAGATCGACCTGCTCGCCGAGCGTGAGGTCGAGCGGATCGAAGCCCGCCATCAGCGGCTGCGTCACGAACAACGAACGCTCGCCGTTGCGGCGAGCGTTCGAAAAGCCAATCACGCGGCTCGCGTACATGGCAGACCCGGTGCCGCCCGTGCCGCGCAAGCCCACCCGCGCGCCGATGGTCAGCCCGATATCCTCGAGCATCAGCGGCCGAGCGCCGGCCGCTTCGTTCTGGCCCGCCTCGGAGGCCGGCGCCTGAACCACGCGATGCGGCTCGAAATGGCGGAACATGAATTCGCGCGCCGTGGCGTCCGGCACGACGTCGCCCGCGTCCAACAGCCCGGTGCCGTCGGCGGCAACGATCGGCCATGCGAGCGGTTCATTCAGCGGAATATCTGAAGCCTCCAGACGAACGAGCGACTGGCGCGCTTCGAGAACGGTTTTGTCGGTCATCTTATAGGACGATTCTTTAATGTTTCCGCGATCGTCCTGCCTGACACGCTTGTCGTCAAGCTGCACGGCAAGTTTTACCGTGCGTCCTGACAACTCCAGCCCCGAATTTGCCGGGGCGCCGAAGTCCGAATAAAAGTTTTATGCGCATAAACGCATGAACCCGAACGGCGCCTAGCGGACGGCTTCCCCGGCTTCGGTCGAGCCTGAAACCGCCCGCGAAGACCCGTCCGTCACGCTTTCGATGGCCTGAAGAACCTGCGGCACATCGGACGGCGCACCGTGATCGCCGACGGAAACCGAACGCCCGGGCGCGTTCACGCCGAAATGCTCGCGCGATATCGCCGCGAAAAGCATGACCGTACGCCGCTGCAGGGCATGAGCAAGATGGACGAGTCCCGTGTCGGTGCCGACGACCAGCTCCGACGCCTCGATCCAGTGGGCGCACTCCTCGACCGTCAGCTTCGGCAGAACGATCGCGCCGGGCACCAGCGCCGCAATCCCCTGCGCCTCCCCTTGTTCGCGCTCCGTGCCCCACGGCAAGGCGATGGTGTAGCCGCGCGCCGCGAGCCAGCGCCCTACCTCACCCCAGTTCTCCCTGGGCCATTTCTTCACGTCGGCGGAAGTCGCGTGGAACAGCATCGCAATACGCGCGCCCTGTGGAATGTCGAGATCCCGCGTCGGAGCCGGCAAGCGCAGGTTGTAGTCGGGCGTCTCGTCGAATTCGTAGCCGAGCGCCTCGGCGACGCTCACACGCATGCCGCGCCACGCATCGGTATGCGGACGTGGACCGAAGCGCGCGTTATACGCGAACGCCGCGCCGCGCTCGCCGAGGTCCTGATTCAGATAGCCGCAGCGCCGCCTGCCGCGCGCGATGAACGCGATGATCGCGCTCTTGTACACGCCGTGAATATCGACGATGACGTCGTATTTCTCGGCGCGCAGCTCGCCGATGGACGCGGCGATCTCCTTCAGATCGTTCCAGTTGCGCGCCTTCTTGAACTTGCGCAGCGGCGCGCTCAGCACGCGATCGACGCCCGGATTCCAGCGGATGATGTCGGCAAAGGCGGCGTCGGCGGCCCAGTCGACCTTCGCTGACGGAAATGCGCGCCGCAGGTCGGAGACGACCGGTAGCGTCTCGACGATATCGCCGAGCGACGTGACTTTGACGATCAGGATTCGCTTCATGAAAAATACGTGAGTGCTCCGGTTCGCGAGCCCATCCGTATGGGACCACAGCGCGCGGCGTGATCGGCCGCGCCCCGGAAAACCCGTGATTCTAATGAATTTGAGACGCCGGCACTGTCAGTGTTTGTAAACGCGTTCGCCGGCGTCCGTGGCTACGATTCAGGATAGTCCAATTCAGGACGCGAGGCCGCGCCCCCCACGCTCAAAGCGAGCGCGCCGAGAACGTGTCGCACTGGCTCACGTCTCCCGTCAACATGCCGCGGCGCAGCCAGCGTTGACGCTGAGCGCTCGTGCCGTGCGTGAAGGCTTCGGGTACGACACGGCCCTGCGATTGCTGCTGCAGCCGGTCGTCGCCGATCGCGGCTGCCGCGTTGAGGCCTTGCTCGAAATCGCCGGGTTCGATCAGTTGCGCATTCATGCGCTGCGCGACCGCCGCCCACACGCCCGCGAAGCAATCCGCCTGCAGCTCGACGCGCACCGAAAGCGCGTTCGCCTGCTCGCGAGACATGCGCGAGCGCGCGCGATCGACCTTGTCCGAGATGCCGAGCACGTTCTGCACATGATGCCCGACTTCATGCGCGATCACGTAAGCCTGCGCGAAGTCGCCGCCCGCGCCGAAGCGGTCGCGCAATTCCCGGTAGAACGAGAGATCGATGTAGACCTTCCGGTCGGCGGGACAGTAGAACGGGCCCATTGCCGCCTGCCCCATGCCGCATGTGGTCTGCGTGTCGCCCGAAAAAAGCACCAGCCGCGGCGCCGGATAGTCCTGATTGAACTGCGCGCGGAAGATGTGCTGCCAGGTGCGTTCCGTATTGCCGAGGACCCGGCGCACGAACACGGCGCCCGGGTCGTTGGCGGGCTGGGCATTGGTCGGCGCGGCCTGATGCTGGGGCGCATTGCCCTGCAGCACCTGCGCGCCGTTGATGATCGTCATCGGGTTGATGCCGAAGAAGTACGACGCCGCGAGCGCGATGATGATCGTGCCGATGCCGATCGACCCGCCACCGACCCGAAAGCCTCCCCCGCCGCGCCGGTCTTCGACGTTCTGGCTTTCCGCTTCGTCATCGAGGCGCATGATGCTTCTCCTTCCCAGTTGCGTTGCGCTTGCTAAAAGCCATTATCGTACCCGCGCCCTGTCGATCGCTTGCGACGGTGCGCCGTAAAAGTTCTTGCCGGACCTTGCTCACGGTCACAGGCAACAGTGCGGTCGATTGTCGCGAACCAGCCTGCGCGCTCTTGCCGCACCACACTATGACGCTATCCCGAAATGATCAAAGAATCATATCGTTGTGGCGTCTAAGCCCTTGAAACTGCGGCATTTGCGCGCAATGCAGAATCACTGATGCGGCGCAACACTTTCTCGAAATAGCGCTAAGCTGCGGCTCGTCACCCAGGTCTGATTTCGGCACAGGACACACACGCCTTCAACCGCGGGCGCGCGTGAATTTCAAGGCACAAGTCATCATGCAATCGACTCCCGAAGCACTCGATCTGGCGCGGATCCAGTTCGCGTTCACCGTCTCGTTTCACATCATCTTTCCGGCGCTTTCCATCGGGGCTCGCGAGCTTCATCGCGGTACTCGAAGGCGCCTGGCTCAAAACCGGCAAGCCGGTCTACAAGGAACTCTGTCTCTTCTGGTCGAAGGTCTTCGCCGTCGCGTTCGGCATGGGCGTCGTCTCGGGCGTTGTCATGGCATACGAATACGAATTCGGCACCAACTGGGGCGGCTTCTCGAGCTTCGCCGGTCCGATCACAGGTCCCTTGCTGACCTACGAAGTCATGACCGCGTTCTTTCTCGAAGCGACTTCCTCGGCATCATACTGTTCGGCTGGAACAAGGTCGGCCCGAAGGCTCACTTCGGCGCGACGCTGATGGTCGCCATCGGCACGATCATCTCCACCTTCTGGATTCTCGCGTCCAACAGCTGGATACAGACGCCGCAGGGCTTTCGCATCGAAGGCGATCATGTCGTGCCGGTCGACTGGTGGGCGATCATCTTCAATCCGTCGTTTCCGTACCGGCTCGCCACATGGCGATCGCGGCGTTCATCGTCGGGGCGCTGGTGGTCGCGGCAACGGGCGCATGGCATCTGCTGAAAGGCCGGCGCGGAAAGGCCGGCGTGATCCCGCCATCAAGAAGATGTTCTCGATGTCGCTGTGGCTCCTGCTTGCATTGACGCCGGTCCATGCGCTCGTCGGCGACGCGCATGGCCTCAACACGCGCGAATATCAGCCCGCGAAGATCGCGACGATCGAAGGCATCTGGGACACCGAGAAAGGCGGCACCACGCTCAATCTCTTCGGCATTCCCGACATGGAAGCCGAGACCACGAAGTATGCGCTCAAGATTCCGCATCTTGGCAGCCTGATTCTCACGCACAGCTGGGACGGCGAGATTCGCGGCCTCAAGTCCTTCCCCAAGGAAGACCGCCCGAACTCGACGCTCGTCTTCTGGAGCTTCCGTGTGATGGCGGGTCTCGGCGTGCTGATGATCTTGATGTCGCTGGCGGCGTGGTGGCTGCATCGCAGGCGCAAGCTGTTCGATGCGCGCTGGTTCCATCGCTTCGCGCTGGCGATGGGCCCGACCGGCTTCATCACGCTGCTCGCGGGCTGGGTCACGACCGAAGCGGGCCGGCAGCCGTGGGTCGTCTACGGCGTGATGCGCACCGCCGATGCCGTGTCGCCCGTCACGGCGCAGCAGGTCGGCGTGTCGCTGCTCGCGTTCGTGATCGTCTACACGATCGTCTTCGGCACCGGCATCTATTACCTGCTGAAGCTCTTGCGTCACGGTCCCGCGCTGCCGGGCTCGGGCGCACATGCGCCCTCTTCCGCCGATGCCAGCGCGCGTCGTCCGATGAGCCTCCCGCAACAGTCCATCGAAGGAGCATGAGCACATGGACCTCACACTCGCCTGGGCCGCGATCATCGCGCTGGGACGCTTTCTCTATGTCGTGCTCGACGGCTTCGACCTCGGCATCGGCATCCTCTTTCCGTTCCTTCCGGACCAGCACGACCGCGACGTGATGATGAACACCGTCGCGCCGGTCTGGGACGGCAACGAGACGTGGCTCGTGCTTGGCGGCGCGGGCTGTTCGCTGCTTTCCCGATGGTCTATTCGACCGTGCTCTCCGCGCTCTACATGCCGCTCGTGCTGATGCTCGTGTGCCTGATTTTCCGCGGCGTGTCCTTCGAGATCCGCACGAAGGCGCAGCGCACGAAGCATATGTGGGGATCTCGCATTCATCGGCGGATCGGCGGGCGCGACCTTCTTTCAGGGCGTGGCGCTCGGCGCATTCCTCGGCGGCATTCCCGTCGCCGATGGCCGCTTCTCCGGCGATGCCTTCGGCTGGTTCACTCCCTTCTCGATCTTCACGGGCGGCGCGCTCGTGGTCATGTATGCGCTGCTCGGAGCATGCTGGCTGATCGCGAAGACCGAAGGCGACCTGCAGCGGCGGATGTACCGCGTGGTATGGCCGCTGACCGTCCTGCAACTCTCGACGATCGCCGTGGTGAGCATCTGGACGCCGCTGCTCGATGCGGGCATCGCGTCCCGCTGGTTCGATTCGCCACTGTTCTATCGGCTGCTGCCGGTCCCGGTGCTCGTCGCCGCGTGCGCGTGGGCGATGCGCCGCTCGATCCGCTCGCGTCACGAGAAACGTCCGTTCACGGTGGCGCTCGGCTTCGTGCTGCTCGGTTATGCGGGGCTCGTCGTGAGCATCTCGCCGCATGAGATTTTTCCGGGCGTGTCGACCTGGGACGCCGCCGCGCCCCGTTCGAGCCAGCTCTTCACGATCGTCGGCGCGGCGGTGATCCTGCCGGTGATCGTTGCGTACACGACGCTGGGCTATTGGGTATTCAGGGGAAAGGTGCGTCATGGCGAACATCACTACCATTGAGCGTGCGGGGAAGCTGTTCTGGTTCGTCGCCTTGTGGGTGGCGGGTGTCGGCGGCGCGCTGCTGCTCGCGCTGCCGTTCAAGCTGCTGATCAGGGCGGGGGCGGCGATTCACTGAGCCCCGGGGCGCTCAAAACAACGCCGCCGCGATCAACCCGCTCACGATTCCAAACGCGATCACCGCGACGGTCACGAACGCCAGCACCTTTGGTGGAAACGACCGCCCGAGCATCGCGAGCGACGGCACGCTGACCGGCGGCAGCGTCATCAGGAGCGCGCCCGCGGGCCCGGCCGCCATGCCGAGCGACAGCATCGCCTGGATGATGGGCTCTTCACCCGCAGTCGGAATCACGAACAGCGTGCCGGCGACGGCGAACGCGGCGATCCACAGCATGCCGTTGCCGATGTCCGGCCCGATGTGCGGAAAGAGCCACGCACGCGCCGCGCCGAGCAGCAGCACGTGGACGATGTACTCGGTGTACTCGGGCACGAGCCGCAAGGTCATGCGGCCCAGAATCCTGATCCAGCGGGAAAATGCCGTACCCGGCTCGTCCTCTTCGACCAGCTTTGCAAGCGCCGCCCGCGATGCCGCCGCCTGCGCCGGCGTCACCATGCGATTCACCGCGTAGCCGAGCCCGAACACCATCAGCACGCCCAGCGCGAATCGCAGGCCCGTCCACTCCCAGCCCAGCACGAAGCCCATGAAAACCAGCGCCGCCAGATTGAGCACGGTATTGCCGAGCCAGAACGCGACTGCCACGCCCGGCGCCGCCTCGCGCGCCCGCAAACCCGCGACGACCGGCGCCGCGCAGCACGTGCACATCATCCCCGGCAGGGACATCAGCCCGCCGTTCACGACGCTGCCGAAATTGTGCTCGCCGAGCGCGCGCGACCCAGCGCGGCGGAATCAGTGCCTGCACGGCCGAGCCGAGCAGCAGGCCGAGCACCATCGCCTGCCAGATGGCACGGCCGAGGCCATCGCGTAGTCGAGCGCGGCCTGCCACGACGGCTTCGGCGCGCTTGCGGCGGTGCCCATCAGAATCGACTTGCCGATGGAATGCTGGCTTGCCGCGACGAACGCGCGGTTGTCGTACGGAAACCATTTCACATAGAACAGTCCCACGACCGCGATCAGCAGGAACACCATCCAGCCGAAGGCGACGCGAGGTTGTCGAAGCGTGGTCA
Source organism: Candidatus Paraburkholderia schumanniana (assembly GCA_001189335.2). GTDB lineage: Bacteria > Pseudomonadota > Gammaproteobacteria > Burkholderiales > Burkholderiaceae > Caballeronia > Caballeronia schumanniana. Next base: position 7,030 of record LFJH01000048.1, on the reverse strand, counting down.
TATCTTGTTCTTTCGAGTAATGAGTCTGGATCAGAGGACGGGTGTGGCTTCGGCGAGCTGCGCGAGCAGCGCTTTGGCCTGATCGAGGCTGTCGGCGTCGTTCGGGCGGAACAGCACGCGCGCCGCATGCGGCAGCTCGGTATAGAGCGCCTTGCTGCTGCGCCCGTACGCGGGATCGTAATGAAGATCGATCAGCTCGGCGAAAAGCTCGGCGCGCGCATCGTTATCGATGAGCCGATGCCAGCGCTCCACGCGCTCGCGGCTGTGCAGCGCGACCAGCTTCGACAACTGCGTCTTGAAGAAGGCGGCATCGTCGAAAAGATGCGCGTAGTCCTGCAGCAAAAACGCGATGCGGTCCTCGCGCCGCGCCTCCACTTCCATGCACGACGCGGCATGCAGGCTGGCGAGCAGCGCATCGGGCAGGGTGATCGAGCCGATGCGCCGGCCTTCCCTCGGCGAATACCGGTTTCGCCAGATCAAAGCCCGCGAGCGTCTCGACGAGCGCGGAATCGAAGCCCTTCTGCGACGGCTGCGGACGCCCCGGCAACGCGCCCAGCAGCGATCCGCGATGCGCCGCCAGCCCCTCGAGATCGAGCGGCTGCGCGCCCGCCGCGCGGAGCGCCTGCAACAGCCGCGTCTTGCCGCTGCCCGTATGGCCGATCAGCACGACATACCGGAAGCGCCCCGGCAGCGCGCCGAGCCGCTCTATCACCTCGCGCCGGTAGCTCTTGTAGCCGCCGTCGAGCTGGCGCGCCTGCCAGCCAATCAGGTTGAGCCACGTCGCCATCGAGCCGGAGCGCTTGCCGCCGCGCCAGCAATAGATCAGCGAGCGCCAGTTGCGCGGCTTGTCGGCGAAGAGCGTGTCGAGATGCATCGCGATATTGCGCGCGACCATTGCCGCGCCGACGCGGGTCGCCTCGAACGGCGAGACCTGCTTGTACATCGTCCCGACGATCACGCGCTCCTCGTTGCTGAGCACGGGCGCATTGATGGCGCCGGGAATGTGGTCCTCGGCGAATTCGAGCGGCGTGCGGACATCGACGATTTCGTCGAAATCGCCCAGGCGGTCGATGGAAACGAGCAGGTTTTTCACGGTCTGCAGACGGACTCTGGCTGAATCGAACGAAAAATTATCGCATGCGGGCGGATTTCGGCCCGGACGCGCATCATTGGCCGCGCGAGAAGCGGTTAAAGTGTCCGGCTCGATCCGCGGCCCGCATCGACGGCGAAGGAGACGCGATGAGCTATCACGAGACGATCGGCGCGCGCCGCTATCGCTTCGACGATCTGAAGACGCTGCTCGCGCGCGCGAGCCCGCGCCGCTCCGGCGACGAACTGACCGGCCTCGCGGCGGCGACCGAGGAAGAGCGCGTCGCCGCGAAAATGGCGCTCGCGCAGGTGCCGCTCGCGGCCTTCCTCGACGAGCCGCTCATCCCCTACGAGGATGACGAAGTCACGCGCCTGATCGTCGATACGCATTCGCGCGAGGCCTTCGCGCCCCTCGCGCATCTGACCGTCGGCGAGTTTCGCGAATGGCTGCTCGCCGACAGCACCGACACCGCCGCGCTTGAAGGCATCACGATGGGCGTCACGCCGGAAATGGCCGCGGCCGTCTCCAAGCTCATGCGCAACCAGGATCTCATCCTCGCCGCGAAAAAGCGCCCGGTCGTGACGCGCTTTCGCACGACCATCGGGCTGCCCGGACATCTCTCGGTGCGGCTGCAGCCCAATCATCCGACCGACGACCCGAAGGGCATCGCCGCCTCGATGCTGGACGGCCTCTTCTACGGCTGCGGCGATGCCGTCATCGGCGTGAATCCCGCCTCCGATTCGCCCGCCGCCATCGGCAGGCTGCTTTCGATGATGGACAACTTCCGCCGGCGCTACGACGTGCCGATGCAGTCGTGCGTCCTCACGCACGTCACCAGCACGCTCGCGGCGATCGAACGAGGCGCGCCGGTCGATCTCGTGTTCCAGTCGGTCGCGGGCACCGAGCGCGCGAATGCGGCTTCGGCGTCACGCTCGCGCTGCTGGACGAAGCGCGCGACGCGGCGATGTCGCTCAAGCGCGGCACCGTCAGCGACAACGTCATGTACTTCGAGACGGGACAGGGCAGCGCCCTGTCGGCGAACGCGCATCACGGCGTCGATCAGCAGACCTGCGAGGTGCGCGCGTATGCGGTCGCGCGCCGCTTCAGCCCGCTCCTGATGAACACGGTGGTCGGCTTCATCGGCCCGGAATATCTCTACGACGGACGGCAGATCATCCGCGCCGGACTCGAGGATCACTTCTGCGGCAAGCTGCTCAGCGTGCCGATGGGCTGCGACATCTGCTACACGAATCACGCCGAAGCAGATCAGGACGACATGGACACGCTGCTCACGCTGCTCGGCGCGGCGAATGTCAATTTCATCATGGGCGTGCCGGGCGCGGACGACGTGATGCTCAATTATCAGAGCACGTCGTTTCATGACGCACTCTATATCCGCCGTGTGCTGAACCTGAAGCGCGCGCCGGAATTCGAAGCGTGGCTCGCGAAGATGCGCGTCACCGACGATCGCGGCAGGCTGCTGGCGGCGCCTGCGCAACCCTTGCTCGAATGGATCGAATCATGACCGACGCCGACGCCTGGGACGCGCTACGGCGCTTCACGAATGCGCGCATCGCGCTGGGCCGCGCGGGCAGCAGCCTGCCGACCGCACCCCTGCTCGCGTTCGAACTCGCGCATGCGCAGGCGCGCGATGCCGTACATCAGCCGCTCGATACCGACGCGCTCCGAGCCGCAATCCGCGCCGCCGGTTTCGACACGCTGGACGTGCGGAGTACCGCGCCCGACCGCGATCACTATCTGCGCCGCCCGGACCTCGGCCGCGCGCTCGACGACGCGAGCGCCGCCCGCCTCGCCGACTACGCCGCCGCGATGGACGATGCACCCGAGCTCGTCTTCGTCGCCGCCGACAGTCTCTCCGCCTTCGCCGCGCAACGTCACGCAACGTCACGCAGCGCCGCTGCTCACGCGTCTGCGTGCGACGCTCGCTGGCTGGAACGCCGGTCCGGTCGTGGTCGTGACACAGGCGCGCGTCGCGCTCGGGGATCGTATCGGTGAGCTTTTACGGGCGAGGATCGTCGTGGTGATGATCGGCGAACGGCCGGGGCTCAGCTCGCCCGACAGTCTCGGCCTCTATGTGACCTACGCGCCGCGCGCGGGCCTCAGCGACGCCGAGCGCAACTGCATCTCGAATGTGCGGCCGGAAGGCCTCGATTACGACGCCGCCGCGTTCAGGCTGACGTGGCTTCTGAACGAAGCGCGCCGGCTGAAGCTCACCGGCGTCGGGCTGAAGGATCACAGCGGCGCGCTCGAAGCCTAGCTCCGCAGCTTGCGATACACCGTCGTGCGCGACACGCCGAGCTCGCGCGCCGTCGCCGATACATTGCCGCCGTGCGCCTTGAGGGCCGCCGCCACGGCGCCCGCTTCGATGTCCGCGAGACGCGCGCCGGTTTCGAACGACGGCGCCGCTTCCTCCTGCGCACGCTCGCCCAGCTCATCGAGGAAATCGTGCGGCAGATGTTCGACTCGAATATGCGTATCGTGATCGTCGAGCATGGCGCAGGCCGTGCGCAGCACGTTGCCCAGCTGCCGGAAGTTGCCGGGCCACGGATGCCGCGCGAAAAGCGCGAGCACGTCGTCGTCGATGCCGACCATGCGGCCGACGAAGCGCTCGTCGCGCAGCATCTTGTCGACGACGGCGTGCAGGTCCGTGCGTTGGGCAAGCGGCGGCAGCTTCACCGAAAGCCCGTTGATGCGGTAGTAGAGGTTCTCGCGGAACGCCCCTTCCGCCACGCGCTCGCGCCGCTTGCGGTTGCTCGCGCAGACGAGCGCGAAGTCGACCGGCACCGCGCGCGCCGCGCCGAGCGGCTCGACGACGCGCTCCTGCAGCACGCGCAGCAGGCGGCTCTGCATCGCGAGCGGCATGTTGCCGATTTCATCGAGAAAGAGCGTGCCGCCGTTCGCCTGCACGATCTTGCCGACCGCGCCGCACTTCGACGCGCCGGTAAACGAGCCCTGCGCATAGCCGAAAAGCTCGGATTCGATCAGTGTCTCCGGCAGCGACGCGCAGTTCACCGCGACGAACGGCCCCGCGCGGCGGGGCGAATCGCGATGGATCGCGCGGGCAAGCATTTCCTTGCCCGCACCGGTTTCCCGCCGATCAGAACCGGGATGTTCTTGCCGACGACCTTCCTCACCCGCCCGACGATCTCCTGCACGCGCGCATCGCCGGTGCAGAGTTCGGCGAGGCCCGATGCCGCCGAGCCCGGCAGGGAAAGCGCAGGCGACCTGGCCGGCCCGCCTGGCGTCGGGCGCGCATGGAACTCGACGCTCGCAAACACGCTCACGCCGCTGTGCAGTTCGAGCCGCCCCGGCGTCTCGCCCGCGCGCGCGATCAGCGCGTCGGCGCTCTCGCCGAACAGCGTCTCGAGCGTCTGGGCGCGCAGCCGTCCGAGCTCGAGCCCGAGCTGGAACTGCGCGCTGCGGTTGGCGCAGAGCAGGCGTCCGTCGAGATCGAAGACGGCGATGCCCTCCATCAGCGTACCGATGAATTCCGGCCGGCTGTGAAAGCGGATGCAGAGCTTTTCGCTGAACGCGCTCGCGATCAGGCGGTTCTCGATCATCTGCCCGGACATTTTCACGAGCGCCATCGTGTGCTGGTGATAGCCGCGCCGGTCGCCGGTGACGTCGAGCACGCCGGAGAGATTGCCGTGCGGGTCGAGGATCGGCACGCTCGAGCACGTCAGGAACTGATTGGCGCGCAGAAAGTGCTGGTCGCCGTGCACGGTGACTGCGATACGCTCGGCGATGGTCGTGCCGATCGCGTTCGTACCCTGGTGCTCTTCGCTCCACACCGCGCCTGCCCGCAGCGCTACCTTTTCGGCGCGGGCGAGAAAATCGTCGTCGCCGAGCGAATGCAGGATGAGCCCGCTCGCGTCCGTCAGCGCGATCATGCTGTGCGTGTTGGCGATCTGCGCGTACAGCGTCTCCATGACCGGCAGCGCGTGCGCGAAGAGCGCGCGGCTTTGATCGAGCCTGACCGCGAGTTCCGCGCCGGATAGGACGGCGTAGTCCGGACGCATCGTCTCGAACAGCCCGAACGTGGCCGAACGCTCGTGCGAGTGCTGGATGACGTCGCGCTGCGCGGGCTGCAAGGCCGCGCCGATGGCATGCTGCATCGCCTTCCTCCTTTTTCGATTCATCGCGGGCGGGTTCGGGCGAAACGCCGCCCCGCCGCGTGAATGTCTCTTCGAGGCAATGTAACACCGTCGCGGCGAGCGGGTCGATTCGAGGAAGCACGCGGATGCAGCCGCTGCCAAAGCCTCGCTACAGCACGAGCGAGCCCGCCGTGATCGCGATGATCAGGAAAATCACGAACAGGACCAGGAAGATGAAGAAGCAGATTTTCGCGATGCCCACCGCGCCCGACGACACGCGCGTAAACCCGAACAGGCCGGCGACGACGGAGATGATCGCGAACATGATGGCAAGTTCGAGCATGGCGCGTCCTTTTTTATCGTGGTGACGGGGTCTGCCATGCAAGGCGTGTGCCCTGATTCGATGGGCAGGGGTTTGCTGCGGACGCGGAGGAAAAAAGACCGTTAGTTGCGAACGCGAACGATAAAAAGCGGGCAGAAACCTGCTCGCTTCGAAGAACTCAGCGCATGCCGCGCGCGCGATTGTCGGTTGCGGGGACCGTCGCGGGCGGCGCGGCCGGCGCGTGCCGAGCCAGCCGGCGACCGACCGATGCACTCGCGGCACGGCAAGCAGCGCACCGATCGCGATGGCATCGGCGGCGAGCCCCGCCGGCACGTTGATGAGGCCGTCGATCAGCGTGAAAAGGATCGAATCGACGACGAGCGAAATCACCGCGCCCGCCACGAACGAAACCATGCCGTCGTGCCCTACCGCGCCGATCCACGGCAGGCGCGTGGCCACTTCCTTCACGATGCCGTAGCGCGCGAAATTGGTCGCGATCCACGCGATCGCCAGGAAATTGATGACGCGCGGACCCGCGAGATCGCGCTTGAGCGCGCTGTCGAGCACGGGCGGCAGCACGAGCAGCTTGTAATACGCCATGCCCGCGATCAGCGCGACGGCGCCCGCGCTGACGATCCACCCGAAGCGATGGGCGCTGACATGCTGATAGATCGGCTGGCAGCGCGCCAGCACGCCGAGCACGAACATCAATTGTCACGCGGCGGGATTGAAGTCCCAGAGGTTGTCGTCGACGGACGGCATGTATTCGCCGATCTGCGGGGCGAACGCCCAGAGGGCGATGCTCGGGCCCAGCAGAACCCACGGCTTGCTGCGCGCGAGCGGCAGCATGAGCGGCACGGCGAGCGCGAAGAGTGTGTACATCGGCAGGACGGCGGCGAGATAGGGCTGTCGCTCGAACGTGAGAATCTGCGCGACGGAAGCGACCGGTTCGGCGATCAGGCTGTCGAGATCGTGCAGCGCGAGATTCGGCGTGTGCCCGAAGAACGGCCGCAGCAGGAAGGACGCCACCAGCATCAGCGCGGCGGTGACCAGAAAGGCGCGATAGAGCTCGAACGCGCACCTCAGGAAACGTCTGCGCGCGGCGGATTCCGAGCGCCGCTCGGCGAACGAGACTTAGGGAACATCTGCACAACTCGATTTCAGAGCGCTGACGTTTTACGCTTCGCATCGTATCGATCGCGACGATGGCCTGCGGGTGATTAGTCAACTTTTGAACCGTGGCGGCCTCGTTTTCTGAGTCTCGCGTTTCGATCCTCAAGCGCTTCAAGCATTTCAAGCGCTTCGCAAGGCCTTGCGTGCCATCCACAAATTGCCCAGCGCAAACAGCGTTGTGATCTGCGCAGTATTTTTCATCACCCCCCTATACCGGGTCTTCGTGTAGCCAAATTGCCGCTTGAGCACGCGAAACGGGTGTTCGACCTTCGCGCGGATGCCCGCCTTCAGACGTTCGATCCGATCGTAGATCGCGTCCAGTTGATCACT
>LFJH01000047.1 GCA_001189335.2 Candidatus Paraburkholderia schumanniana | reverse complement strand
AGTGATCAACTGGACGCGATCTACGATCGGATCGAACGTCTGAAGGCGGGCATCCGCGCGAAGGTCGAACACCCGTTTCGCGTGCTCAAGCGGCAATTTGGCTACACGAAGACCCGGTATAGGGGGGTGATGAAAAATACTGCGCAGATCACAACGCTGTTTGCGCTGGGCAATTTGTGGATGGCACGCAAGGCCTTGCGAAGCGCTTGAAATGCTTGAAGCGCTTGAGGATCGAAACGCGAGACTCAGAAAACGAGGCCGCCACGGTTCAAAAGTTGACTAATCACCCGCAGGCCATCGTCGCGATCGATACGATGCGAAGCGTAAAACGTCAGCGCTCTGAAATCGAGTTGTGCAGAGGTTCCTTAACATGCGCGGACTCTCACTGAGCATTACGAAGTCCGCCTCGCCATGTCGCCCGCCAATCTGCTGCAACTGATCGTGCTCGCCGCCCTGTGGGGCGCATCGTTTCTCTTCATCCGCGTGGGCGTCGCCGAGTTCGGCGTCGCGCCGCTAATGGCCCTGCGCGTGGGCATCGGCGCCATTCCTCGTGGCGGTGCTGCTCGCGCGCCGCCCGTTCGCCGCGACGTACGCGACTTTGCGCGTGCGCTGGCTGCCGTTGCTGGTGGTCGGCGTTCTCAACTCGGCCGCGCCGTTCTGTCTCTTCGCCTCTGCCGAACTGACGCTCTCGGCCGGCGCCACTTCCGTCATCAACACGACGACGCCGCTCTGGGGCGCGCTCGTCGCCTATCTGTGGCTCAAGGACCGCCTGACGACCGCGCGGACGATCGGCATGGCGATCGGCTTCGCGGGCGTGCTCGTGCTCGTATGGAACCAGATCGCGCCCGCCTCGTCCGACGCCCCCTTGCCCCCTTGCCCCCTTGCCCCCTTGCCCCCTTGCCCCCTTGCCCCTGCAGGGCCTGCTGGCGGCGTCGGCGCTCTATGGCGTCGCAGGAAACTTCGCCAAGCGCTATCTGATGGACGTCGACGTGATGACCAACGCCGCCGGCAGCATGCTCGGCGCGCCGCTCGCATTCCTCACATGGCCCGCCGCGCCGGTCTCAGCGCATGCGTGGGGCGCGGTGCTCGCGCTGGGCGTCGGCTGCACCGGTATCGCGTACTTCATTTACTTCCATCTGGTCGCGGTCGCGGGCCCGGCGCACGCGATGACCGTGACCTTCGTCATCCCGCCGTTCGGCATCCTGTAGGGGGCGCTCTTTCTCGGCGAGCACGTGTCGCTCCCAATGCTCGCGGGCTGCGCCATCGTGCTGGCCGGCACTGCGCTCGCCACCGGCGCGGCGAGCCGCATTCCATTTTTCGGACGGCGCAAGCTCGCGCGCTGATCCGGACTCTTCCCGTGAGTGCCGGCCGTTCGCGGCCGGCATCGCCCGCCGCATTGCACACGAACGTCACATTGTTTAGGCGAGCATTGCACCCTGCGCCGTCCTAATCGTCCCGCACCGGCCCTCTTCCCGCCTTGATCGCACCGCGCTTCACCTTGCTTTCCACGCGCCGCATCTGCGATGCGCGCGTCGGCCGGGTCGCGATGCGCTTGCGCCGCGTCACGCTGACGCTGCGAATCAGCTCGTCGAGACGCGCGAGCGCCGCCGCGCGATTCATGTCCTGCGTGCGATGCTCCTGCGCCTTGATGACGATCACGCCCTCGCGCGTGACGCGGCTGTCGGCGAGCGCGAGCAGCCGCGTCTTGATGTGCTCCGGCAGCGACGACGCGCGGATGTCGAAGTGAAGATGGATCGCGCTCGACACCTTGTTGACGTTCTGGCCGCCCGCGCCTTGCGCGCGCACGGCCGTCAGCTCGATTTCGTTCGGCGGCACGGCGAAGCTTTCGGCGATCATCGGTCGGGCTCCTGTGGGTCGGCGCGGGTACGCATGCTCGTTTCATGCCAGACGGCGCATGCGCGCGGCGAGTCCGGAATCGCGCCGCGTCGGCTTCCTCACTGCCTGCGCGAAAATCGCCGCCGAGCCGATCACGTCGACCTTGCGCTTCGCCCGCGTGATGGCGGTATAGACGAGTTCGCGCGAGAGCACACGGACGAACGCGCCGGGCAAGACGAACGCCGCGTGCTCGAATTCCGAGCCCTGCGACTTGTGCACGGTCAGCGCGAAGGCGGTGTCGTGCGGCGGCAGCGCGGCCGGCGACACATGGCGCAACGATCCGTCGGCCATGCGGAACGCGACTCGCAGGAGACCGTCGGCGCCCGGCAGCGCGATGCCGATATCGCCGTTGAAGAGCCCAAGGGCGTAATCGTTGCGCGTGACGATCACCGGACGGCCGGCGAACCATTGCGCGCCGAGCGCAAGCGCGATGCCTGCCTGCTCGCGCACTTTCGCGGCGATGCGCGCGTTCACTTCGTCGACGCCGCGCGGTCCCCTGCGCGTCGCGCACAGCACGCGGAAACGATTGAGGTCGTCGAAAAGCCGGGCGTGATCGGCCTGCGTGCCGTCGAGCGCGGAGGCGAGCGCTTCGGCGTACGGCGCGAAGCCTTTGGCGAGACGCGCGAGCGTGCGCTCGGAAAGCGCGGCGTCGCCGTCGTCGAAGAGCGCGGCCGTACGTGCGCCGGATGGATCGAGCGCCACCAGCGCGGCGCGGTCGTCGCCGTTGCGGATGGCGATCGACAGGCGACCGATATCCGAATCGAGGCCGAAGCGGTAGTTCTTCTGCAGCCAGACGACACAATCGGTGAGCGCGGGCTCCCGGCTCGCCGCGCCGTGGCTCCAGTCCTCCGGCAGCGTGTCGAAGAGTTCGTCGTAGCCTTCGGGATCGTCGGCAGGCGGCGCGGCGCCGAACAGGTCCAGTTGCGCTTCGCTCTCCTGTGCTTCGGCGCGCGGCAGCGCCGCTTCGAGCCGTTTCGCGTTGATGGCAAGCGCCGCCGCGATGCGCGCCACGCCTACCTTGCTGAACGATGGCTGCGCGCTCAGTTCCGCGAACGTCGCGCCCGCCTCGACGGCCGACAACTGATCCTTGTCGCCGAGCATCACGAGCCGGCTCTGCGGCGCGACGGCCTCGAGCAGATGCGCGGCGAGCGCGACATCGATCATCGAAGCTTCGTCGACGACGATCACGTCATAAGGCAAGGGGTTGTCGCGATGATGCCGGAAGCCCCCGTCCGCCTGCACGCCGAGCAGGCGCTGCAATGTGAACGAGGTGCGGGGCAGACGTTCCGCGAGTTCCGGCGGCAATTTGTCCGCGCGCTCGATGAGCGCTTCCTGCATGCGCTGCGCGGCCTTGCCAGTCAGCGCGGCGAGTGCGATGCGCAAATCCGGATCGGCGTCGAGCAGGCACGCGAGCACGCCGACGACAGTCGTCGTCTTGCCCGTCCCCGGCCCGCCGCTCACGATGGTCAGTCGGCCGGACAGCGCCGCGAGCGCGGCAACGCGCTGCCAGTCGATGTCGCCGTCCGCGCTCCGCCCGAAATAACGGGCAATGCGCTCGGCCTGCCGCGCGATCTCCTGCTGCGTGGCCTGCACCTGCACGTTGCGGGAACGTTCGACGAGCGCCTGCGCGAGCCGCCGTTCGTAATCGAAATAGCGCGCGAGATAGAGCCGCCCGTCCTCGTCGATGACGAGCGGCAGAAGATCTGCCGCATCCGCACGCCGGTCGCCGCGCACGAGACACGCGATGCCGCTCGCGAGCAACGCGTCACGGGCCTCGTTGAAGCGTTCTCCGTGACGCCGTGCGAGCCCGGCCAGCGGCAGGCACACGTGGCCCTGCGCAGTGGCGCGGCTCGTCGCGAGCGCAGCGCGCTCCGCCCACAGTACGCCGCATTCGGGCGCGCCGAGCCGTGCTGCCAGCGCACCCATGCGCCGCGCGAAGCCTTCGGCGAGCGCGGCGCTCTCTTCCGCCGGCGCGGGCACGGGGCGCGCGCGTTCCGTTGCATCCGTCGTGCTCATGCCGCGCCTCCCGACATCAGCCGGTCGAGCGCCTCGACCAGTTCGAGCGGCGGCCGCCCGCGATGCACGCCGCTCGCCGAATCGCCATCGCGCCAGTCGGGACGCACGCCGCGCACGAACAGATAGAGATAGCCGCCGATATGCGTGTCGTACGCATATCCGGGCAAGCGCACCCGCAGATAGCGATGCAGCGCGACCACGTAGACGAGCGCCTGCAGATGATACGCATGCCCGGCCATCGCGACGGCGAGCGGCGCGGCGGAATAATCGGATGCGGCGTCGCCCAGATGGTTCGACTTCCAGTCGAGGATCCAGTAACGCCCGTCGTGCTCGACGATCATGTCGATGAAACCCTTGATGAAGCCCCGCAGCGCGCCGCTCTCCAGCGCGACATCGGGAAAACCGTGCGCCGCGAGCAGTCGCCGCAGCGACGCGAAATCGAGTGCTTGCGCCGGAAACAGGAACTCCAGCTCGTTCATGCGGCGCGTCATCGCGATATCCCGAAGCCGCATGCCCGGCGCGATTTCCGCGGCGACGGTGTCGGCCAGCAGGCGCAGCATCATCGGACGCAGGCGCGGCGCGAGTGTTTCGGGCGCGGGCGTCGGATGCTCGTGCAGCGCGCGCTCGACGGCGCTGGCCCAGCCCGACGGTTCGGTGAAATCGGCGAGCTCGAACATGCGGTGCAGACATTCGCCCGCCGCCGCGCCGCGCGGGAACGCGAGGATGTCGTCGAGGGCGAGTTGCGTTTCGCCGCGCGCGGTGGCTTCGCCCTGTGCGTCGTCGTTGGACGAGGCGAGCTCGTCGTGATCCGGACGCGCTTCGGGCGGATGCGTCTGATTCGCCTCGTCGCGCGCACCCGCGGAAATCAGCGAGCTGAAGCTCGCCATGCGCCAGCGATCGCGCAGGATCCGCCGATTCGTGCGCGCGACGATCTCATGTTCGCTCGACGCCTCCGCGGTGAGCGGCTCGCGCACGTCGATGACCGGCAGCGGCGCGACGCCGATCGCCCCGCCCGACCCGGACGCGAGCGCGTTCCACGCCGCGGCGATGTCCACTTCCTTGGGCGGCTCGGCACAGAATGCATCGAAGTCCTTGCCGTCGCCCGCGACGAGCCAGTTGAGCACGCTGCGGCGCGACTCCTTCGTCGACCGGTTCGACAGATAGAAGCCCGCGACGACATAGCAGCGGAACACGGCCCGCGTCAGCGCCACATATACGAGACGCGCGCGCTCGGCCGCCTGCTCGCGCGCGATGGCCGCGCTCACGTAATCGTCCTCGTCGCCTTCGATGCCATAGTGCAGCACCGCTTCGCCCGCATCGTCGTGATACTCGCGCGCATCGGGCAAGCCCGACTTCGACGGCTCGCGCGATGCGCCGTCGCCGAGGAACGGGCAGAACACGACCGCGTATTCCAGCCCTTTCGACTTGTGCGCCGTCACGATCTGCACGAGGTTGCGGTCGGATTCGAGACGCAGTTGCGCTTCCTCGCCGCCGCCCTGCTGCTCGCGCTGCGCGGCGAGCCAGCGCAGCGTCGGCGCGATGCCCGGCTGCTCCGCCGAGCGCGCCTGCAGAAGCTCTGCGAGATGATTGACGTTCGTGAGCCGGCGCTCGCCGTCGGGCCGCGCGACGAGACGCGTGGCGATCGACAGCTCGCGTGCGAGCGTGCGCCACATCATCGCGAAGCCGCGCTCATGCCAGATCGTGCGATAGCGCGAGAAGCGCTCCACCCAGCTGGTCCAATCGATCGCATCGCCCTGCGGATCGGTGGCGTCCGCGTGTTCGAGCCGCCAGAGCGCGGCGGCGTCGAGCCCGAACCAGTCGGTCGCGAGCGCGGCGCGCAGACGGCGCACATCGCCGGGCGTATCGATGGCAGCGAGCACGCGCTCGATCTGCTCGGCATCGGGCGAACCGAACACCGACGCCTGCGCAAGCTCCACGCTGCCGATACCCCACGCCGCCAGCACGCGTTTCACGATGCTGCCCTGCCGATGCGTCTGCACGAGCACGGCGATATCGCCCGCCGAAAGCCGCTTCTCGCCGATCATCACCTCGCCGCGCTGCGCACCACGCAGAAGCCGCGCGATCTCGGCGGCGCAGGCTTCGGCGGCGTCGCGTTGCGCATTGCTTTTGGTGAGCGCCGACTCGCCATGCGGCAGCATCCACACGCAGAAATCCGCGATGTCCGAATAGGCCGCTGCCGGCGTGTTGTCGGAAAACGGCCCGCGCCGGCGGGTTCCGGCCCGCACCGGCTGATAGTCCAGGCCATCCAGAATGAACGCGCGCCCGTTCGCCTCGAACACGCGATTGCACGCCTCGATGATCGGCGGCGTCGAGCGCTGGTTGACCGCGAGCGTATAGCGCGCGCTCGCGCCGTTGCGGGCGGCGAGATACGTGTGCAGGTCGGCGGCCCGGAAGCTGTAGATGGCCTGCTTCGGATCGCCGACGAGAAACAGCGGCCCGTGCGGTGCGAACACGCGATTGAAGATGGCGTACTGCAGCGGGTCCGTGTCCTGGAACTCGTCGATGAGCGCGGCCGGATAGCGCGCGCGCAACGCTTCGGCGAGCCATACGTGTCTCGCGAGCGCGTGATGAAGATTCGAAAGCAGATCGTCGAACGAAACGACGCGGCGGGCGCGTTTTCGGGCGGCGAGCTCGGCGGGAGCAGCGTAGTCGAGCCATTCGCGCATGAGGTCGAGCCACAGCGCGCGCTGCGAAGCCTCGGCGGCGGCGGCGGATGCGGCGAGCGCGTTGGCCTGATCGAAGAACGCGTGCGCGGGCGGCGTGTTCTTCGCCTTGGTGCCTTTCGCGAGCGCGGTTGCGGTGAGCTTGAGCGCTTCCTTCGGCGGCGGCGCGTGGCAATCGGCGTTTGCGAAGTACTCGGCCCAGGCATCGATGGCCGCATCGATGATCGTGCGCTTGTGCGTCGTCTTGTTGAGGATCACCTCGGCATCGAAAAGCAGCTTCGCGATGGTGTCGCGCTCGGCGTTCCAAAGTGCGCAGGCTTCCTCAAAAAGCGCCTGCATGTCGGCCGCTTCCGCCGCGGCCGTGCCGTTGAAGCGCAGCGCGGCGAGCGGCTTCTTGAGACGCCGCGCTAGCTGCGCATCGAGCGAAGCCGGCCCCGCGCCCTTCGCGACGAGCCACGACGCGAACGACGGCGTGCGCGCCGCCGCCGGCTCCACGCGCTCGCGCCAGAAATCCGCGGCCAGTTCGAAGCGCAGCGCGCTGTCGTCGGCTTCCATCTCGAAGGCGAACGGCATCGCGGCGGCAAACGGCGCTTCCTGCAGCGCGCGCTGGCAGAAAGCGTGAATGGTGTGGATCGCGGCCTGATCGAAGGTGGAAAGCGCGATGCGCAGGCGCTTGGCCGCTTCATCGGCGTTCATCTCGGCAAGCGTCGTCTCGAAGAGGCGCTCGATGAACGGATCGCCCGCCTCGTCGCCGTTCTCGATCGCATGCGCGACACCGGCGAGCCGCGAGCGGATGCGCTCGTGCAGCTCGGCGGTCGCGGCCTTCGTGAAGGTGACGACGAGAATCTGCTCGACGGAGAACCGCTTTTCGAGCAGCAGGCGCACGTAGAGCGCGCAGATGTTCCAGGTCTTGCCCGTGCCGGCGGAAGCCTCTATCTGATTCACGCCGTCGAGCGCGCAAGAAAAGACGTCGAGTTCCTGCACGGCGATGGGGTCCACGGACGATGTCCTCATGCGCCGCTCCGCAGATGTTGTTTGAGCGGCTCGAACACGATGCGCGCGGGCGCGGCGAAGGCGTCGTCGAGGACGAGGTTCGCGCCGCGGAACGCGATGCGGAATACCGGATCGTCGGATTCGGCATGCGTGCGTTCCGACTTCCACGCGGACTGCGCTTTCGAATCGCCCTCCGTGATCTTGAGCCACGCGCTCTTCGGGAAGAACCGCAGCGGCATGCGCCGGCCCGCGCGATAGAGCGCGGCAAGCGCAGCGAGATGCGCGAACGGATTCGCAACCGGCATCAGCTCGAAATCCGCTGTTTGCGTGCCGCGCCCGTGCCACACGGTGCGACGCGGGCCGTCGGGGTGCGCCGCGCAATAGGCCAGATGCGCGAGCCAGGCGGAAAGGTAATCGCGCGCACGCGGCGCGTCGTAGCGATAGATCACCTGGCCTTGCGGAGTCAGGCGATTGAGCGTGCCGACGAGCGTCATCGGATGTTGATCGACGAGCGCATCGTCGTGTGCGCCGAAGAGCGCGATGCCTTCGGTGTCAGGCCAGCGCGGCGCGAGATCGAGCGAGAACGGCAGACGCCCGACGCCCGCGGATGTCGATGCGCGCACGCGCTCCGCCAGTTGCCCGAGCGCGTGCAGCTCGCGCGCCTGCCACACGCCGCCCGTCGCGCCGCCAGGCATCTCGGGGCTTGCGCGCGCGATGCGTCTTGCGCGCTCGCGGGCGGCGCGCTCCTCGTCTTCCTCGGCCTCGAGCAGCGCGGGCAGCACGCGCCCGGCGAGCGCGTCGCGGCCCGCGAAGCCCAGTTCGAACGGCTCGGCGTCATTGAGTTCGGCTTCGGCATCGACGAGCGCGATGCCGAGACGGTCTCGCAGCAAGGCGCGCGCGGGATGCCGCCAGAAGCGCACGAAGTCGTCGAACGCGACCGTCTGCGCGTCGTCTTCCGGTGGCAAGGGCGCGGCGAAGAACGGCACGGCCGGCTGAATCCTGCCCGATTCCAGGGCGCGCGCCAGTTCCGCGCGCTCCGGCTCGTATGTGAAGAGCCTGCCCTGCCGCTCGAAATAGTCGGGCGCGTAAGGCTGCAACGGATGCTCGAACACAAAGCGCCCGCGCACTTCCTCCAGTTCCTTTGGACCGGCATGCCTGCCCGCCACCGATTGCGCCAGATAGTCGAGCAGTTCGTCGATGAGCGCGGCGGGCGGCAGCACGGCGTTATCGCGGATGCTGCGCCCCGTGTACGCGATCATCAGACGGTCGCGCGCGGCGAGCACGAGATCGAGGAACAGATTGCGCTCGTCATCGCGGCGCTGACGGTCGCCGAGCTTGCCGAAACGCGCCATCAGGTCGAACTCGTCGGCGCGCGCGAGGCTCGGCAGCATGCCGTCGTCCATGCCGAGCAGGCACACGACGCGATACGGCAGGCCGCGCAGGCTCGTCAGCGACGAGAACGTGATGCCGCCCCACGGAACGCCACCGCGCGCGGGATCGTCCAGCGTGTCGGTGAGCGCGGTGCGGATCACGGCGGCCGACACATCCGTTGCACCCGCGCCCTCGTCCATCGCGACGACGAGCGAATCGATCGCGCGGCGCACGTCGCCGATGGCGTCGGTGAACGCGACGCCCGCATCGAAGAAGCGCTCGAGCGCATCGAGCAGCACGTCGCCCCAGGCGCGCGCGGTGCGCGGCGTCGCGATGCGCTCCGCGAAGGCGTCGACGTCGTCGACGAAGCGCGTGAGCCGCCCGAGCAGCTCGGCGTCCGAGCCGTTCGCGCCTTCGATCGGTAGCCATTCCGCGACCGGCGCGCCGCCTGCCGGCAACGCATAGCCGAGATAGAGGCGAATCAGCGCATCGGCGAAGGTGTGGCGCGCGGCGGGCACGTCGTCGGCCGTGACTTCGTCGGGGCGCAGGCCGCGCCGCGCGCCCGCGGCCGCGAGCCACGCCTGCGCGGTTTCGAGCGCGCTGGCATCGATGCCATAACGCGCCGCGATGGCATCGACGCGCAGCCATTCGACGAGCTCGGGCGCGCCGACGCTGCGCTCGGTGAGCGCGAGCCAGTCGATGAGCGCGCGCGCGACGGGATTTGCCTGCGACGGCGGCAGACCGGTGATGCGATACGGAATGCGCCGCCGCTCGTTGCTCGCGCCCGCGGGCGCCGTGCCGAAGATGCCGTCGATGAGCGGCCCGGCGACCGCGAGATCCGGAAACGCGACGAGCACATCCGACGGCTCCAGGCCTTCGATCTCGTCGAACCAGTCGAGCAGCCGGTCGTGCAGTACTTCGAGCTGGCGCGACAGGCTGTGGCACACGTGCACTTCGATGCCGCTTTCAGCGATCGCTTCGGGTTGCGGCTCGGCGTTTTCGTCGTCGAGCGCCAGGATGCCGTTCTGCAGACGCGCGAGCCAGGTCGGCGCGGTGTTTTCCTCGAAGTGCTGGCGTTCGCTCGAGGCAGCGCTCTCGGTCAGCTCGTGCAGCATGTGCAACTGAGCCTGCGTCTGCCGGCCCCATTCCGCGAGCAGCGGATGACCGACCTCCTGATAGTCCGCCTCGCCTTTGAGTTCCAGTTGCTCGACGCGCGCCTCGCTCACGATGTCGAACCAGAACTCTCGGCACGGATTGCTCGCGTAGACGCGCACGTCGATCCAGCGCGACAGCTCGCGCAACAGCGCGATATGCAGCGGCGGCATGGTCGGCAGCGCGAACACGCTGATGCGGCGCGGCCATTGCGCGCGCATCGCGGCGTCGAGATCGAGCGTGGGCGCCTCGGCGAGAAAGCGGTATGCGGGCGGCGTCGGGTCCCTCTCGCCGCCGTTGGCATCGAGCGCGAGGTCCGCGAGCAGCGCGCGCCATAGTGCGGCCTGCCAGCGTTCGTCCTCGCGATAGATATCGCTCGCGCCCGAAAGACGCGGGCCGCGCGCGTCGGTCTCCACGCCGCCACCAGCGAGAATCGAGCCGCCCGCCTGCCAGTGCGTGAGCCACTCGGGGCGATAGGTCAGGTAGTGATCGAACACCGTGGCGATGCGGCGCGCGAGTTCGTAGCGCATCGAATCGTCGGCGGCGTCGAGGTACGTGGACAGCCGCGCCGAATCGCCGAAGGACGCATCGCCGAAGAGTCGATAACAGCGCCACGCGAGCCGGTCCGGCGCGAACGGAGAATGCGCGGGCACCGGCAGGACCCGCCCGATCTGCGCCCAGAGCCACTGCGCGAGATAGCAAAATTCGACATTGGCGCAGATGCCGAAGCGCTCGGCCATGTCGAGCTCGAGCCGCCGCCGCACGGCCGCGCTCGGCACGATGACGGCCTCGCGCGCGAAGGGATCGCCCTCGCGCATCGCGAAGGCATCGAGTTCCTCGAAGAGCGCGGCGGCGAGCGTCTCATGACGGTTCGAGTAGAAGAGTTCGAGCATGGAAAGCGGCTTGCGAAACGGCTGTTAAGCGGCGGTGATAGCGCGATTTGAAAAGCTTTGCAGGTTCAGCCGCCAGCATAGCAAAGCGGCCACGATATCGAGAACCTGGCCGAACGGCCGAGGTCCGAAGCGCCCGTGAGTTGAGTTAGACTCGTTCTCGCCTCGCGGGGCGAGCGCGCCGTGAACATTTCGAGCCCGTCAATACAGGAAGTCGATGCGCTATTCGTTCGAAATCAGGAAGTTCATTTACAGCCAGTACTTTTTCGGCGGCTTGCGCATCGCTCTGGGCGTGTCGCTGCCCGCCGTCCTGATGCTCAT
Organism: Candidatus Paraburkholderia schumanniana; assembly: GCA_001189335.2. GTDB lineage: Bacteria > Pseudomonadota > Gammaproteobacteria > Burkholderiales > Burkholderiaceae > Caballeronia > Caballeronia schumanniana. The sequence continues at coordinate 3,742 of LFJH01000047.1, read as the reverse complement.
CGTCTTCCACAATCGCGAGCTCGGTTTCACGATCGCGACCGGTGCCCTCGGCGCGTGCGTCGTCGACATGCCCGGACCGCTCAAGCACAAGCACAACGAGATGCTCGCCTGCACGGTGATCGGCTTCTTTGCGGCGCTCGCGACGGGCATCGCGACCGCGCATCCGCTGACGCTCTGGCTGACCGTCGTGCCGCTGACCTTCGTGCTGTCGCTGATCGTCGTCTATGGCAACCGCTGGCCGCAGATCAGCTTCGCGACGCTCTTCATGATGGTCGTCACGCTCGAAGATCATTTCACGCCGATGCAGGCGCTCGTCAAAGCATCGTGGATCCTCGTGGGCGGCCTCTGGTACACGTACTGGGCGACGCTCGTATCTCATTTGCTGGTGTATCGCATCGAGCAGCAGGCGCTCGCGCAGAGCATCTTCAGTTGCGCCGAATATCTCAGCGCGCGCGCCGAGTTCTATGACGGCGACGCCGATCTCGACGAGTGCTATCGCAAGCTGATCGAAAAGCAGATCGCCGCGGTCGAACAGCAGGAAGCGGCGCGCGACATCGTGCTGCGCAACCTGCCGAAAGTGAAAAGCGGCAAGCTGGACGCGCGGCGCGCACGGCTGTTCAATCTGTTCATCAACGTGGTGGACCTGCACGAATTCTTCGTCGGCGCGCATACGGACTACCCGCTCGTGCGCAAGACCTTCGCCAACTCGGACGTGCTCGTCTTCTACCGCGACCTGATGCGCAAGGCGAGCGCCGATCTCGAAGAAATCGGCCTCGCGGTGCTGCAGAACAATCCGGCCCCCAGACAGATCAGCATGAAGGCGGAACTGCGCGCCATCGAGTACGAACTGGAACTGATGCGCAAGCACGGATTGCCGGAGAAGAATCCCGAGGCCTACGTCGCGGCCGCCGCCGTGTTTAGGCGCCTGTGGAGCGCGACGCGCCTCATCGACAAGATGCGCCGCCGCACCCGCGACGACGCGAGCCCGATCGAAACGGAGTTGCAGATCGATCATGCGCTGTTGCGCTTCATCTCGAGCCGACGCGTGCCGTACATGCAGATCTTCTCGAATCTCACGATGGCCTCGCCGAGCTTCCGGCATGCGCTGCGCGTGTCGATCGCGGTGGGCATCGGCTTCTGGCTCGGGCGGCTGCTGCCGCTCACCAACGCCTACTGGATCGTGATGACGACCGTCATCATTCTCAAGCCTGGCTTCTCGCTCACCAAGCAGCGCAACACGCAACGGATCATCGGGACGGCGATCGGCTGCGCGGTGACCATCGCGCTCATCCTCTTCGTGAAGGAGCCGCATATCCTGCTCGTCGTGATGTTCGCGTCGATGGTGATGAGCTACAGCCTCCTGCTCTTCAACTATGCGGCGAGCGTCGTCTTCACGTCGTCGTATGTGCTGCTGATGTTCCATCTGCTTGCGCCGGGAAGCCTGCGGCTGATCGGCGAGCGCGCGATCGACACGGTCGTCGGCTGCGCGATCGCCATCGCGGCGAGCCACCTTTTCCCTTATTGGGAGTACCGGCTGATGGACAAGCTCGTGAAGGACTTGCTTGCCGCGACGCGCAACTATCTCGAAGCCAGCTGGTGGTGGAAGGCAAAGCCCGCTTCGCAACCAGACAAGGCACGTGCGGCTGCCGCTTCCGCATCCGCCTCGGAGGTCGAAACGCCGCTCGGGCGCGCCGTGTTCGCCGATGCCAATGCGGGCGCGGTGGTGTCGTCATCGTCGGTTGCGAAGGAGCCCGCGCAAACCGTCGCCATTCCCGCGGAAGCGGCGAGCGAGCCGATCGCCGGCGCATCTCCGCTCGAGCCCGAGGTCGTCGCGGGTTCGGCGATGAAGGCCGCCAGCGCGACGGCTCAGAAACTGTCGTCGGTCAAAATCGGCGAGAGCACGGCGGCCACGACGAGCAAGGGCGCATCCGCCGCCGCGACGGTCGCCGCCACCGCGCTCGACCGCGATTACCGCTACCGGCTCGCGCGCAAGAACGTGCATATCGCGTTTGCCAATCTCGCGCAGGCATTTCAGCGCATGATGCTAGAGCCGAAGGCGCAGCAGAAGTACGCCGCGCAATTGAACGACCTGCTCGTGCAAAGCCACGTGCTCGCCTCGCAGATCACCGCCGCCGCGCCGCTACTGCAGTCGCTCAGCGAGGCGGACGGACAATCGTTCGAGCCGGTGCAGCGCACCTTCGGCATCGTCCGCGACAACCTCGCGTCCGCGCAGGAGGAGCTGCCCGCCAGCGCCAGGTCCGATGCACCGTCCGCACAGGCCGACGCGCTCAAGGAATTACGGCGCGAACTCGATGCCATGGTGGTCAATGCCGAGCGCGCACAAGCGCTGCCCCCCGATGCCCTTCATGATCTGAAACTGCTCGCGCATCAATGCAAACAGATGCTGACCGCGTCGTCGCTGATCGGCAAGGACGCCGCGCAAATCCGGCTGCCGGCGTGACGAGCGCTATTGAGACGCGCCGAATGCCGGCACGGCGGGACGCACGTCGCTCGTGGCCGACGGCTGCGCGTTCTGCTGATCGAATTCACGCTTTTCCCGAATCGCGTTGAAGAGAATCGTGCCGATCACCAGCAACACGACCACGACGATGAACACGCTGACGGCGCGGGTCGGATTCTTCTTGGGCTTACCGTGCTGGCGGCGAGGGTCGCGGGGATCGTCGATCATTGGGAGATGCGGTTGGCGGCGCGTTTTCAGGATGACCCCGACATGGTAACCGGGTTGGTTTTCAGTTGGGTTGCGAGGCAGCGCTCCCGTCGGCTACGCTGATGCGATTTGCGCCCGTTTCGGCTCACGTCGTTTCGAAACGCGCACGATTCTCGCGAAATTCACTGCTGCACCGTCCCGCTTGAACGCTCCCTGTTCGAATGACGATACTACTCACGATTCCATGCACGTCCGATCCCGGCAAGGGCTGCAAGGGGCAAGGCCGGGATACCTCGTGACCGGATGTGTTCTGCCGCCCTCCCCGGGTGGCATTTTTCTTTCGGGCGTGCCTCGCGAATCAGGGAAGCTCCACCGCCGGCCGCACCGGCAACGCCGTCGAATACTTGATCTGCTCCATCGCGAAGCTCGAACTGACGTCGTAGAGCGGCACCGCGCGGATCAGCGTCTTGTAGACACGGTCGTAGTCGTCGATATCGGAAACGACCACGCGCAGCAGATAATCCGTCTCGCCACTCATGCGATACACCTCGACCACTTCCGGAATGTCCCATACCGCGCGCGTGAAGTCCTCCGCCCAGGTCTGCGTGTGCTGGTTCGTGGGCACGGCCACGAACACCGTCGTGCCGACGCCAAGTTTCTTCGGGTCACACAGCGCCACCTGCGCGCGGATCACGCCCGTCTCCTTCAGACGCTGCACGCGCTTCCAGCACGGCGTCTGCGACAGGTTCACGCGCTGCGCCAGTTCGGCGATGGGCATCGTCACGTCGTTCTGCAACAGTTCGAGCAGTTTACGGTCTACGGTCGATGAGGTCCATTCCCATACTGCACCCCTAATAGGAAATTATTCTATTTCTGGATATTCGAGCGGAATTATATGGAAACTATTTCTGGAGGCAAGCCGGTATAACTGAACCGTATCGACCTAAGGAACATCTGCACAACTCGATTTCAGAGCGCTGACGTTTTACGCTTCGCATCGTATCGATCGCGACGATGGCCTGCGGGGATTAGTCAACTTTTGAACCGTGGCGGCCTCGTTTTCTGAGTCTCGCG
>LFJH01000046.1 GCA_001189335.2 Candidatus Paraburkholderia schumanniana | reverse complement strand
ACGTTTCGTTGAAAGATCCAGACCAAGACCAAGTTGTGTCATCGAAGATGTCCTTGAATTTCTCTTCTTTCCAGGATAGTCCAATCAGGTGCCAGGATCGGGAGTTTGGCAGAGGTTCCCTAACATCGAACGACAGCCAAGGAGGCAAACCCCATGAGTATTCGATTCGACGGCAGGGTCGCCATCGTCACCGGCGCGGGCGCCGGGTTGGGACGTCAGCATGCGCTCGCCTTCGCGGCACGCGGCGCGCGCGTGGTAGTCAACGATTTCGGCGCCAACCGGGATGGCTCGGGCGGGTCGTCGAGCGCCGCGCGTGCGGTCGTCGACGAAATCCGGGCGGCAAGCGGCGAGGCCATTGCCGACGGCGCGAACGTCGCCGACGCTCACGACGTACGCGAAATGGTCGCGAAGGCCGTCGATGCGTTCGGCCGCGTCGATATCCTCGTCAACAACGCCGCATCCTGCGCGACCGGAGCTTCGCAAAGATGGAAGCCGGCGATTTCGAAGCGGTGCTGAACGTGCATCTGAGCGGCGCGATGCACTGCTCGAAAGCCGTGTGGGAATTGATGCGCGAGCAGCAGTACGGGCGCATCGTCATGACGATATCCGCAGCCGGCCTTTACGGCAACTTCGGCCAGGCGAACTATGCGGCGGCGAAGATGGCGCTCATCGGCTTCATGAACGTGCTGCATCTCGAAGGCATGAAGCACAACATTCGCGTCAACGCAATCACGCCGATCGCGGCCACGCGCATGACTGAAGGCCTGCTGCCGCCCGCCGCGCTGGCAGCCATTCAGCCGGAACGCGTCACGCCGGGCGTGCTTTTTCTGTGCAGCGAACACGCGCTGTCGCGCATCGTGCTGTCGGCGGGCGGCGGCTCGTTCGCGGCGGCCACGGTCATGGAAGCGCCGCCTTGCCATTTCGAGGACGCCGAATTGTCGCCCGAAGGCATCGCCGCGCGCTTCGATGAAATCGCGGACTCCAGCCGGGCCCGTGCCTATGCCAATAGCAACGAGGAAGTGCAGCGCTTTCTCGAAACCGCACTCGGCGCCGCGCGCTGATTCATGCGCCTGAGGAGAAGCCACTGCCAGGAGACGAACGTGAAAGTCATGGTTGCATGCAAGCGTGTCGCGGACGCCAACGTGCGCGTCGCGGTGAAGTCGGACGGGACCGGCATGGACACGGCGAACGTCAAGATGTCGATCAACCCGTTCGATGAAATCGCCGTCGAGGAGGCTGTCCGCCTCAAGGAGGCGGGCGTCGCCACGGAAGTCGTCGCGGTGTCGGCGGGTGTCGAACAGGTGTAGGAAACGCTGCGCACCGCGCTCGCGATGGGCGCGGACCTCGCCATCCACATTCAGACAGACGAGGAGCTCCAGCCGCTCGCCGTTGAAAGCTGCTCGCCGCGCTGGTGCGCGAGGAAAAGCCGCAGCTGGTAATTCTCGGCAAGCAGGCCATCGACGACGACGCCAATCAGACCGGCCAGATGCTCGCCGCGCTCACGGGACTGCCGCAGGCAACATTCGCGTCGAAGCTCGTCATGGAAGCAGGCCGGGCGACGGTCACTCGCGAAGTCGACGGCGGCTCGGAGACGCTATCGCTCGCAGTGCCTGCCGTCGTCACGACGGACCTGCGCCTGAACGCGCCGCGCTATGTGACCTTACCGAACATCACGAAGGCGAAGAAGAAGCCCTTGACGACGACGCAGCCGGCGGCGCTCGGCGTCGATATCACGCCGCGCCTGAAACTGCTGAAGGTCGCGGAGCCGAAGAAGCGCGGCGCGGGCGTCACGGTAACCGACGTGAAGGCGCTCGTCGACAAGCTGAAAAGCGAAGCCAAGGTGCTTTGAGGGAGACGACAACATGGCGATTCTTATACTCGCGGAGCACGATGGCACCGCGTTGAAACCCGCGACCTTGCATGCAACGGCCGCAGCCCGCTCGATTTCGAGTTTTACCGGCGGCGATATTCATGTGCTCGTCGCGGGCCACGGCGCGCGCGGCGCGGCGCAGCTTGCGGGCGTCGCCAAGGTGCTGCTGGCGGATGCGCCGCATCTGGAAGCGGGTCTCGCTGAAAACATCGAAGCTACGACCATGCGGATCGCGCGCAACTACTCGCATATCGTCGCGGCATCGACGGCTGCGGGGAAGAACGTCGCGCCGCGTATCGCGGCGCAGCTCGATGTCGCGCAGATCAGCGACATCGTCGCCGTCGATTCCGCCGATACCTTCCAGCGCCCGATCTACGCGGGCAACGCGATCGCGACGGTGCAGTCGCTCGACCCGATCATGGTCGTCACCGTCCGCACGACTGCGTTCGACCCGGTCGCATCCGGCGGCAATGCGCCCGTCGAAACCATCGATGCCGCGGCCAATACGGGCGTCTCGCGGCTCGGCGAGCGTGCGGTGACGAAGCTCGAACGCCCCGAACTGACGAGCGCGGACGTGATCGTGTCGGGCGGCCGGGGACTCGGCAGCGCGGAGAACTATGCGAACGTGCTCGAGCCGCTCGCGAACCGGCTCGACGCGGCGCTTGGCGCGTCGCGCGCCGCGGTCGACGCGGGCCTTGCGCCGAACGACTATCAGGTCGGGGCAGACCGGCAAGATCGTCGCGCCGCAGCTTTACGTGGCGGTCGGCATCTCGGGCGCGATCCAGCATCTCGCGGGCATGAAAGACTCCAAGGTGATCGTCGCCATCAATAAAGATCCCGAAGCGCCGATCTTCGGCGTCGCCGATTTGTTTTCCGCCGTGCCGGAACTTGTTGCGTCGCTGGAAGCAGACCAATAAGGAGTTCGCCGTGAAAAGAGAAGTGGTCGTTGTGAGCGGCGTGCGGACGGCCATCGGCGCGTTCGGCGGCGCGCTGGCGGATTTCGCGCCGACGCGCCTCGGCGCGCTCGTCGTGCGCGAAGTGCTGAGACGCGCCGGCGTGGACGGAAAGGACGTCGGCCATGTCGTATTCGGCAACGTCATTCCGACCGAGCCGCGCGATTTGTATCTCGCGCGCGCGGCGGGCGTCGATGGCGGCGTGCCGGTCAAAACGCCGGCGCTGACGGTCAATCGTTTATGCGGATCGGGCTTGCAGGCGATCGTCTCCGCGGCGCAGACGATTCTGCTCGGCGACGCCGACGTGGCGATCGCGGGCGGCGCCGAAATCATGAGCCGCGCGCCGTATCGGCTGAACTCGGCGCGCGCATGGGCGATGCCCGCGCCGTCGATCTGCTGGTCGGCGCGCTGCACACGACCCGTTCGACGACATCCACATGGGCGTGACCGCCGAGCACGTCGCGTGGCGCTACGGCATCACGCGCGCACGGCAGGACGCGCTGGCGGCGCAGTCGCACTGGCGCGCGGGAAGGGCTATTGCGGAAGGCCGGTTCGCGTCGCAGATCGTGCCGGTCATGCGCAGGACAAAGGCGGGCGAAGAACCGTTCATCACCGACGAACACGTTCGCGCGCAGACGACCGTCGACGAACTCGCGAAACTCAAGCCGGTATTCGAACGCGAAAGCGGCACGGTCACGGCGGGCAACGCTTCGGGCATCAACGACGCCGCTGTCGCCGTCCTGCTTGATGGAGTGCGGCGCCGCGCGCGCGTGCGGGCTTGAACCGCTCGCGCGGCTGATCTCGTATGCGCGCGCGGGCGTCGAGCCGCGCTACATGGGCGTCGGGCCCGTGCCCGCGAGCCGTCTTGCGTTGCGGCGCGCGGGCTTGCGCGTCGAAGATCTCGATGTCGTCGAGGCGAACGAGGCCTTTGCGGCGCAGGCGTGCGCCGTGTCTGACGAACTCGGCCTCGATCCGGACAAGGTCAACCCGAACGGCTCAGGCATCGCGCTTGGACATCCGGTCGGCGCGACGGGCGCGCTCATCACGGTCAAGGCGCTTCACGAACTGAAGCGCACGGCCGGGCGCCTTGCTCTCGTCACGATGTGTATCGGCGGCAGGCAGGGCATCGCCGCCGTCTTCGAGAACATGAATTAACCACAGGACGGAAGGGATCATGCAGATGAACACACTGGCAGGCAAGGTTGCGCTCGTGACCGGTTCGGGCCGCGGCATCGGCCGCAGCGTCGGGCTCAAGCTCGCATCGGTAGGCGCGCACGTGGTGGTGAACGACCTCGACGAAGAACCCGCGCGCGCGGTCGTCGCGGAGATTCGCGAAGCCGGCGGCATGGCGGCGGCGTGCGCGGGCAGCGTCACCGACGACGACTTCGCGGAACGCTTCGTGCGCACGGCCGTCGAGAACTACGGCGGCATCGACGTTATCATCAACAACGCCGGCTATACGTGGGACAACGTCATTCAGAAAATGAGCGACGAGCAATGGCACGCGATCATCGACTGCCATCTGACCGCGCCGTTCCGCATCCTGCGCGCGGCGTATCCAGTCATCAAGGAAGCAGCGACGGCCGACGCCGCGGCGGGCAGGAGCGTGAACCGCAAGATCGTCAACATTTCGTCGGTGTCGGCAGGCGGCAATCCCGGGCAGATCAACTACAGCGCGGCAAAGGCGAGCGTGATCGGCCTGACCAAGACGCTCGCGAAGGAATGGGGCCGGTTGAAGGTCAACGTGAATGCGGTCGCTTACGGACACATCGAGACGCGCCTCACGCAGCCGGTGGATGGCGAAGTGAAGACCGTGAACATCGAAGGGCGGGAGATTCGCGTGGGGATCAGTTCGCAGATCGTCGAGCAGTCGAAGTCCATGATTCCGCTCGGGCGTCCGGGCACGCCGGATGAAGCGGCGGGTGCGGTGTATATGTTCTGCATTCCCGAGTCGGATTATGTGTCCGGGCAACTGCTGGTTTGCGGCGGTGGAATCGGCTCGGTTTGATTGATTCGTACGGTCGAACCGCCCCTCGACGGACCGTTCGACCGAATGCTTTACTGCCGCGCCAGGCGCGCATTATCCGGCATCGGTAAATTGAAGTTCGTGCGGACCGGATTGATATCCAACCCGCCGCGCCGTGTATAGCGCGCATACACCGCGAGCCGCTCCGGCTTGCATTCCCGCATGATGTCCATGAAGATGCGCTCGACGCATTGCTCGTGGAATCCGGTATGTCCGCGATAGGACACGATATACCGCAGCAATCCCGCGTGATCGATTTGCCCGCCGTAATAGCGGATCTGCACGCTGCCCCAGTCCGGCTGACCCGTCACCGGGCAATTCGACTTCAGGAGATTCGAAAACAGCGTCTCGTCGACGGGCGCTTCATCGTGCGCCGCGCTCAGCAACGACGGCTCCGGCGAGAACACATCGCAATCGAGATCGAGCCGGTCGAGCGACAAACCGTCGAATTCCTCCATCGTCAGCTTGCCGAAATCGGCAGGCGCAGCGAGCTGCACCGACACGTTCGCGCCGGATGTCGCCGATACATCGCGCCTGATGGCGGCGCGCACGTCATCGATCGAATCGAACTGCGTCTGCGCGAACGAGCCGAGATACAGCTTGAAGGACTTCGATTCCACGATATTCGGCGAATCCGCCGGCACGAAGAACGTCGCGACCGCGATCTGCGGCTTGCCGCGGCGGTTCAGCCACGAGAGTTCGTAGGCGTTCCAGATGTCCGTGCCGAAGAACGGCAGGCGCCCGGGCACGCCGATCGCGTCGCGGGCGCGCTTGCGGTCGATCGGAAACAGCAGCGATGCATCGTACTGTTCGGTGTAGTGCACGGGCTTGCCGAGCGGAGATTGATCGGGTGTCATGATGCGTTCGTGATGCCGTTGAGAACGTGCCCGATCGGGCTGATGCCGCGGGCCGATTCGCAGTGGCGAATTTGATCGTCGAAGAAAAAATCGGGCTCGAATTCGCGCAGGAATTCGCCCTTGTCGAGTCCGCCCAGGAACATCGCTTCGTCGATATCGATGTCCCACGCCATCAGCGTCCGGATCGCGCGCTCATGCGCGGGAGCGGAGCGCGCGGTGACGAGCGCGGTGCGGATGTGCATCTGCGATGCCTGTCTGCCCTGGTCGCCGGCGATGCGTTGCAGCCTGTTCAGCGCCACGAGCAGCGGCTTGAGCGGTCCGCCGGGCAGCGGCGAATCCTTCTTGTCGGTCTCGTGGCCGACGAATGCCGACAAGCCGTCGCTCTGGAACACGCGCTCGGCTTCGTCGGAGAACAAGACCGCGTCGTCGTCAAATGCGATGCGGATTTCGTCCGCGTAACGGCTCGCCGCGCGTGGCGTTTCCGGCAGCACCCGCGCGGCCGGAAAGCCCGCGGCGAGCGCGGCGCGCACATCGTCCGGATTCGCCGACAAAAATAGCGACGCGCGCAGCGGTTTGAGGTAGGCGAACGGCGAGCGGCCGCGCGTGAACACGCCGCGCTCGATCCCGAGCCCATGCTCGCGGCACGAATGGAACGCGCGCAGACCGCTGATCGGGTCGCTGCGCGACAGGATCACCACCTCGACGCGCTGCTCGTCCGCGTTCAGCGCGAGCAGCTTGCGAATCAGCCCGAACGTGACGCCCGGCTTCGCGGGCCTGTCCAGCCGCGAGCGCTGCAGCGCTTCGTATTGCGCGAGATCGCCCGTCTCGAAGACGCGGTTCTCTTCCTCGAAGTCGAACAGCGCGCGCGACGAGATGGCGACGACGAGCTTGTCTTCGAGCGTGAACTTCGGCATCGCTTCTTGCCTTCAGGCGAGGAACAGCTTGTAGACCGGATTCGCGCCTTCGTCCCACCACGGATAGCCGAGCGTCGCGAGGAAGCGTTCGAATTCCGCGTGGTCCGACTGCGGCACCTGAATGCCGACGAGAATCGAGCTGTAATCCGCGCCCTGATTGCGTTAATGGAACAGGCTGATGTTCCAGTCCGGCGCCATCGACGAGAGGAACTTCATCAGCGCGCCGGGACGCTCCGGGAATTCGAAGCGCAGCAGACGTTCGTCGTGCGCGAGCGGCGAATGGCCGCCCACCATATAGCGGATGTGCTGCTTCGAGAGCTCGTCGTGCGACAGATCGACGGTCGCGAAGCCGTGCTCGATGAACGACGACATCATCTGCGCCGTTTCCTTGCGCGACTTGATCTGCACGCCGACGAAGATGTGCGCGGCTTGCTCGTCCGCGATGCGGTAGTTGAATTCGGTCACGCTGCGTGTGCCGACGAGCTCGCAAAAGCGCTTGAAGCTGCCGCGCTCCTCGGGAATCGTGACGGCGAACACGGCCTCGCGCGCCTCGCCGACCTCCGCGCGCTCCGCGACGAAGCGCATGCGGTCGAAATTCATGTTCGCGCCGGAGGTCACCGCGATCAGCGTCTTGCCTTCGATGCCTTCGCGCTCCGCATAGAGCTTCGCGCCAGCGACGGCGAGCGAGCCGGCCGGCTCAAGAACGCTTCGCGTGTCCTGGAACACATCCTTGATTGCGGCACAGAGTGCGTCCGTATCGACGGTGACGACTTCGTCGAGCAATTCCCGGCACAGTCGGAACGTCTCTTCGCCGACGAGCTTCACCGCCGTGCCGTCCGAGAACAACTCCACTTCGTTCAGCGTGACGCGCTCGCCCGCCTCGATCGACTGCGCCATCGCGCAGGAATCCTCGGTCTGCACGCCGATCACTTTGATCTCCGGCCGCACCGCTTTGATGTACGCCGCGACGCCCGCCGCGAGTCCGCCGCCGATCGGGCAGAAGATCGCGTGGATCGGCCCCTGATGCTGGCGCAGGACTTCCATCGCGATGGTGCCTTGTCCGGCGATCACATCGGGATCGTCGAATGGATGCACGAAGGTCAGGCCGCGTTCTTCCTGAAGCTGCACGGCGCGCGCGTAGGCGTCGCTGTACGACTCGCCCGCGAGCACGACTTCGACCGTCGGGCCGCCATGCGCGCGGATCGCGTCGATCTTCACTTGCGGCGTCGTGGTCGGCACGGCGATCACCGCGCGGCAGCCGAGCCGCGCTGCCGACAGCGCCACCCCCTGGGCATGATTGCCCGCCGACGCCGTGATCACGCCGCGCGCGAGCTCGTCCGCGGAAAGATTCGCCATCTTGTTGTAGGCACCGCGAATCTTGAACGAGAACACCGGCTGGTTGTCCTCGCGCTTCAGGAACACGGAATTGCGCAGGCGCGCCGACAGGTTGCGCGCGGGTTCGAGCTCGCTTTCCCGCGCGACGTTATACACGCGCGCGGTCAGCACTTTTTTCAGGTAGTCGGGATGTGTCATGCCAGGATTCGTCACGCGGCAGCACGCGCGCGGGTTTTTTAAGGGCGAAAGCATCAATAATAGCGCCAACCGGGCATGTCACCGGCACCCGATGTGTTTCAACCGTCCGGACGGTCGTGCAAAAAAGCGTCGAAAATGACATGAACGCGTCGCGAATATGCGCGCAAATGCCCCTTCTGGCTGCTAGCGACCGGCAACGCGCTGCACCGCGATGAGTTAGAATTTCCTTTTACGAATCAGCAATCAGGATCGGCAGATGCACCGGCAGCTTCGGATCGATTTTCTGGCGCACGTCTCCCGCGAGTCGCATCCCGCGGCGGAGAAGCATGCGCGGCACGCACGATCGTGGCGTTGATCCCGGGCACACCGAAGGCGCCGTGATGCTCCTCGCCTCGCAGGATTTCCTGCAAAGCGACCCGGCGGCCTTCGCCAAGATCAGTCTCATTCGAAAATTTGCGCCCCACGCGCATCGTCGGCGTTCCCGCTTTTCATAGTGCACCCGCCGGCACACCGAACCGCCGACCATGAACGCACCTCAAGCCTTCGATCCGAACGGCGCCCATGCCGCCTTGGCGCTCGATGTCGAGCCCCGTCTGCGCGAAATTCCCTATAACTACACGTCGTTCTCCGACCGTGAAATCGTGATGCGGCTCCTGGGCGACGAAGCCTGGGCCGTGCTGGACGAACTGCGCAACGAGTGCCGCACCGGCCGCTCGGCGCGCATGCTGTATGAAGTGCTCGGTGACATCTGGGTCGTGCGCCGCAATCCGTATCTGCACGACGACCTGCTCGACAACCCGAAGCGCCGCGCGCTGCTCGTCGAGGCCCTGAATCACCGCCTCGCCGAAATTGAGAAGCGCCGCAGCGCCGATCTCTCCGCCCACAGCGAAGAAGCCGGCAGCCGCGAGCGCGCCGAGCGCGTGCAGTTGCTGATCGCCGCCGCGCGACGCGCCGTCGACGATTTCGCCGCCGAATTCGGCCGCATGGCCGACCTGCGCCGTCGCGCGTCGCGCGTGCTCGGCAGGCAGACGCAGAAGGACAACATCAAGTTCGACGGCCTGTCGCGCGTCTCGCACGTCACCGACGCGACCGACTGGCGCGTCGAATATCCGTTCGTGGTGCTCACGCCGGATAGCGAAGCCGAGATCGCCGGACTGATCAAGGCGTGCTTCGAGCTGGGATTGACGGTGATTCCGCGCGGGGGCGGCACCGGCTACACCGGCGGTGCGATTCCGCTCACGCCGTTCTCGGCGGTCATCAACATGGAAAAGCTGGAGCAGCTGGGCCCGGTCGAAATGACCGACCTGCCGGGCGTCGATCATAAGGTCGCGACGATTTTCTCGGGCGCGGGCGTGGTCACGCGGCGCGTCACCGAAGCGGCGGAACAGGCGGGCTTCGTGTTCGCCGTCGATCCGACGTCGCTCGATGCATCGTGCGTCGGCGGCAATGTCGCGATGAACGCGGGCGGCAAGAAGGCGGTCCTGTGGGGCACGGCGCTCGACAACCTCGCGTGGTGGCGCATGGTCGATCCGGAAGGCAACTGGCTCGAAGTCACGCGTCTGGATCACAACTGCGGAAAAATTCATGACGTCGAAGTGGCGCGCTTCCGTCTCGACTGGTTCGACGGCAATCGCGCGCCGGGCGAGAAGCTTCTGCGCTCCGAAAACCTCGACATCGCCGGCCGCACATTCCGCAAGGAAGGGCTCGGCAAGGACGTCACCGACAAATTCCTCGCCGGCCTGCCCGGCGTACAGAAGGAAGGCTGCGACGGTCTCATCACGTCGGTGCGCTGGATTCTGCACAAGATGCCCGCGCATACGCGCACCGTCTGCCTCGAATTCTTCGGCCAGGCGCGCGACGCGATTCCGAGCATCGTCGAGATCAAGGACTATCTGTTCGAAACGTCGAAGCAGGGCGGCGCGATCCTCGCCGGCCTCGAGCACCTCGACGAGCGCTATCTACGCGCGGTCGGCTACGCGACCAAGAGCAAGCGCAACGCGTTCCCGAAGATGGTGCTGATCGGCGATATCGTCGGCAACGACGCCGATGCCGTCGCCGCCGCCACGTCCGAAGTCGTGCGCATAGCGAACGGCAAGAGCGGCGAGGGTTTCGTCGCGGTCAACGCCGAGGCGCGCAAGCGCTTCTGGCTCAACCGCTCGTGCACGGCCGCGATCGCGAAGCACACGAACGCGTTCAAGATCAACGAAGACGTCGTGATTCCGCTGAACCGCATGGGCGAGTACACGGACGGCATCGAGCGCATCAACATCGAGCTGTCGATCAAGAACAAGCTGCAATTGGTCGATGCGCTCGAAGCGTTTTTCCGCACCGGCAAGCTGCCGCTCGGCAAGACCGACGACGCCAACGAGATCCCCAGCGCCGAACTGCTCGAAGACCGTGTGCAGCAGGCGCTCGATCTGTTGAAGCGCGTGCGCGAGCGCTGGACGTTCGTGGGCGACAAGCTCGACATGCCGCTGCGCGAGGCGCAGCACTATCTCGTGAATCTCGGCTATGAGGCGCTCGCGGAGAAGTTCGCGGATCGCGTCGACGTGCGGCCGGACGCCAGCATCTTCCACGTCGCGCAGGACCGCACCGTGCGCATCTCGTGGAAGCAGGAGATCCGCGCGGAACTGCGCCAGATTTTCAACGGCGGCGAATTCAAGCCGATCCTCGACGAAGCGCAGGCCATTCACAAGCAAGTGCTGCGCGGGCGCGTCTTCGTGGCGCTCCACATGCACGCGGGCGACGGCAACGTGCACACGAACATCCCCGTCAACTCCGATAACTACGAGATGCTGCAGGACGCACATCACGCGGTGGCGCGCATCATGAAGCTCGCGCGTTCGCTGGATGGCGTGATCTCGGGCGAGCACGGCATCGGCATCACGAAGCTGGAATTCCTGACCGAAGACGAAATCGGCGATTTCCGCGCGTACAAGCAGCGCGTCGATCCGCACGGGCGCTTCAACAAGGGCAAGCTGTTCGAAGGCGCGGATCTGCGCAACGCGTACACGCCGTCGTTCGGGCTGATGGGCTACGAGTCGATTATCATGCAGCAGTCGGATATCGGCGCGATCTCCGATTCCATCAAGGACTGCCTGCGCTGCGGCAAGTGCAAGCCGGTCTGCGCGACGCACGTGCCGCGCGCGAACCTGCTGTACAGCCCGCGCAACAAGATTCTGGCTACTTCGCTGCTGGTCGAAGCCTTCCTGTACGAAGAGCAGACGCGCCGCGGCGTGTCGATCAAGCATTGGGACGAGTTCAACGACGTCGCCGATCATTGCACGGTCTGCCACAAGTGCGTGACGCCGTGCCCGGTGAAGATCGACTTCGGCGATGTATCGATGAACATGCGCAACCTCCTGCGCAAGATGGGCAAGAAGAAGTTCAACGCGGGCAACGCGGCGGGCATGTTCTTCCTGAACGCGACCAATCCGCAGACGATCAATCTCGCGCGCAATGTGATGATGGACTTCGGCTACAAGGCTCAGCGTTTCGGCAACGATGTGCTGAAAAAGATCGTCAAGAAGCAGACGGCCCAACCGCCCGCGACGGTCGGCAAGCCGCCGGTCGTGACGCAGGTAATCCACTTCGTCAACAAGAAGATGCCGGGCAATCTGCCGAAGAAGACGGCGCGCGCCCTGCTAGATATCGAGGACAACAAGATCGTCCCGATCATTCGCAATCCGCAGACGACCACCGTCGATTCGGAAGCCGTGTTCTATTTCCCCGGCTGCGGCTCGGAGCGCCTGTTCTCGCAGGTCGGACTCGCCACGCAGGCCATGTTGTGGGAAGCGGGCGTGCAGACCCTGCTGCCGCCGGGCTATCTGTGTTGCGGCTATCCGCAGCGCGGCTCCGGCCAGTACGACAAGGCCGAGAAGATCGTGACGGACAATCGCGTGCTGTTCCACCGCGTCGCGAATACGCTGAACTATCTCGATATCAAGACGGTGGTGGTGTCGTGCGGAACCTGCTACGACCAGCTCGCGGGCTACGAATTCGAGAAGATCTTCCCGGGCTGCCGGATCATCGACATTCACGAGTTCCTGCTCGAGAAGAACATCAAGCTCGACGGCGTGAAGGGCACGCGCTACATGTATCACGACCCGTGCCACACGCCGATCAAGACGATGGATCCGGTCAAGCTCGTCAATGACCTGATGGGTTCGGAGAACGACGGCTACAGGATCGAGAAGAACGATCGCTGCTGCGGCGAGTCGGGCACGCTGGCGGTCACGCGTCCCGACATTTCCACGCAGGTGCGCTTTCGCAAGGAAGAGGAGATCCGCAAGGGCGCGGCCAAGCTGCGCGGGATTCCGCTTGTCGCGGAAGCGGGCGCGCAGCCGGGTTCGGTGCTCAAGGCCGGCGACGGTCCGCAACCGAACGGCGCGGACGTGAAAATCCTGACTAGCTGCCCGTCGTGTCTGCAGGGCTTGTCGCGCTACAACGAGGACGCCAACATCGAGGCGGACTATATCGTCGTGGAAATCGCGCGCAAGGTGCTCGGCGAGAACTGGATGGAGCAGTACGTCGAATGCGCGAACAATGGCGGTATCGAGCGCGTGCTGGTGTAATAGCAAAATCGAGGTTTGATTCGCTAGAGGTACGTGATGGACTGTGTGTTTTGCCGTGAAAACGGCGGCGAAGTGCTGTGGTCGGACGACGCATTGCGCGTCGTCCTCGCCGACGAGCCCGACTGGCCGGGCCTGTGCCGCGTGATCTGGGGCGCCCATGTCGCCGAAATGTCCGATCTGTCGGACGGCGAGCGCGCGATGTGCCGCGTGCTCGTGCCGGAGAAGATCAATCTGGCGAGCCTCGGCAATCAGGTGCCGCATGTCCACTGGCACATCATTCCACGCTTTTTCAACGATTCCCGCTTCCCTTTGCCGATTTGGGCGCCGCGCCAGCGCACGGTTTCCGAGACGCAGCTTTCGAGGCGCTGCGCGCAGGCAACGCTTCTGCGCGAACAGGTGCGCAACGAGCTGAACCAGGCGTTTGGCCATCAATAGGGTAACACCATGAGCGGACTCACTTCAACGACGCCGATCCCCACCGGCGGCGTCGTGCATTCGAAATCCCGCGGCTGGAGCTGCAATACGGCAACGACTCGTATCGCGTCCCGTTCGAGCTGCTGCGCGTGTATTCGCCGTCGGCGGAAGTGCAGGGGCACGGGCCGGGGCAGGAAACGCTGCAGACCAGCAAGCGCGACGTGACGATCATCGGGATCGATCCGGTCGGACATTACGCGTTACAGCTCAACTTTTCGGACGGCCACAATACGGGCATCTATTCCTGGGACATCCTTCACGACCTGGCGACGCGCCAGGACGAACTGTGGCGCGACTACCTAGCGAGGCTGGAAGCGGCCGGCGTCGACCGCGACACGCCGATGGCCGCCAAACCGTCCGGCGGGCATTGCCACTGAGGTCACTGAATAACATCGATGCGGCATAACGCCGCACAGCCGGCGCGGCGATTGCGCAGCAAAGAACGAACAACAGGCGAGGAAAGAGCGCGATGAGCAAGACCCACTTCGGATACGAAACGGTCGAAGAGCAGGACAAGGCGAAGAAAGTGGCGGGCGTGTTCCATTCCGTCGCGAGCAACTACGACTTGATGAACGACCTGATGTCCGGCGGACTGCATCGGATCTGGAAGCACTTCACGATCGGGCAGGCCAGAGTGCGGCCGGGCTACAAGGTGTTGGACATTGCGGGCGGCACGGGAGACCTGGCGATGGCGTTCGCCAGGCAGGCGGGCGAGACGGGCGAAGTCTGGCATACGGACATCAACGAATCGATGCTGCGCGTGGGCCGCGATCGCCTGGTCGACAAGGGCGTGCCTACGCCCACGCTGCTGTGCGACGCCGAGAAGATTCCGTTCCCAGACAATTATTTCAATGTCGTTACGGTTGCATTCGGTCTTCGTAATATGACGCACAAAGATGGGGCGCTGAAGGAGATGACGCGCGTGCTGAAGCCGGGCGGCCGTATGCTCGTGCTGGAGTTCTCGAAAGTGTGGGAGCCGCTCAAAAAACCGTACGATCTCTACAGTTTCAAGATTTTGCCGTGGCTCGGCGAGAAAGTGGCCAAAGACGCGGACAGCTATCGGTACCTGGCCGAGTCCATCCGCATGCACCCGGACCAGGAAACTTTGAAAACGATGATGGAACAAGCAGGCCTGGATCGAGTCAAATATTATAATTTGTCGGGTGGCGGCGTGGTAGCGTTACACGTCGGGACCAAATTCTAGTGTTCCACTCTTCAAAGGATTCGAAATGTCCTATTCGCGCGTACCCCAATCCCGGGGTTTCCTGAACCTCTTCTTCAGGAAGGCCGGTATCCTGGCGCTGGCTGGTGTCATCGCGGCCGGCGCAATCTTCGCGGAATCCGCGGAAGCCAAGCGCATGGGCGGCGGCCGCAGCATGGGCCGTCAGTCGGCTACGGCGACGCAGCAGAGTCAGGCGACGCCGCCGTCGCAGTCCATGCAGCAAGGCCAGGCCGCCCAGCCGCAGCGTGCGCAACCCGCGCCCGCCACGCCGGCGGCGCCTGCCGCTCAGCCCGCGCGCAACCGCTGGCTTGGACCGATCGCCGGTCTTGCAGCCGGCCTGGGTATCGCGGTGCTGCTCTCGCATTTTGGGCTGGGCGAGGCTTTCGCCGGCGCGATGGCCAACATGATCATCATCGCGTTGATCGTGCTGGCGGCCGTCATGCTGTTCCGCTTCATCATGCGCCGGCGTCAGGGCAGCAACACGCCCGCCTACGCCGGCGCGGGCTCGGCCTCGCCGTATGGCGCGACTGCGCGCACGAGCCTGAATCAGGACCCGCCGCAGGTGCCGCAGCAGCCGTCCGGCTTCGGTGCGAACTATATCGATTCGCCGGCGCCGCAACAGGCCGTGAATCCGAACGTGCCGGCCGGCTTCGACACCGACGCCTTCGTGCGTCTGCAGGACGCGTGGGACCGCGGCAACACGAATCTATGGTCCTCCCCGTTTTTGCAACGTTGATATCGATGTTGTGGTTGGCTTGCGTGAATCTATTCGGCGTCTTGAAGGGGATTCCTCCCTGCGCCACGATGAGAGTCGCACCCAACGAACCT
>LFJH01000045.1 GCA_001189335.2 Candidatus Paraburkholderia schumanniana | reverse complement strand
TGAGTGCCCAAAGGTCGTCGTCGAGTATCGGCTTGGCCATATCCTTTTCGTCGTCGAAACAATGAAAAGGCGAACAGAATTCATCGAGTGTAAACAGCCCCTTCGCTCATTTTGTTAAAGGTTCTTACTCAAGGAAAGTCATGTCCAAGGAATTTGACGTCGTCGTGATCGGCGCCGGCCCCGGCGGCTACATCGCGGCGATTCGTGCTGCGCAACTCGGCAAGACGGTTGCGTGTATCGAGAAGTGGAAGAACCCGGCCGGCCAGCTCAAGCTCGGCGGCACGTGTCTGAATGTCGGCTGCATTCCGTCGAAGGCGCTGCTCGCGTCGTCGGAAGAATTCGAGAATGCCGCGAAGCATCTCGGCGATCACGGCATCAGCGTATCGGACGTGAAGCTCGATGTGTCGAAGATGCTCGCCCGCAAGGACGGCATCGTCGAGAAGATGACGAAGGGTATCGAGTTCCTGTTCCGCAAGAACAAGATCGCCTGGCTGAAGGGCCACGGCAAGTTCACCGGCAAGAACGCGGCCGGCGTGCAGATCGAAGTGTCCGGCGAAGGCGAGACCGAAGTCGTCACGGCGAAGAACGTGATCATCGCGACGGGCTCGAAGGCGCGTCATCTGCCAGGCATTCCGGTCGACAACAAGCTCATCGCCGACAACGAAGGCGCGTTGTCGTTCGACTCCGTGCCGAAGAAGCTCGCCGTGATCGGTGCGGGCGTCATCGGTCTGGAGCTCGGCTCGGTGTGGCGTCGTCTCGGCGCGGACGTGACCGTGCTCGAAGCGCTGCCGCAATTCCTGGGCGCCGCCGACGAAGCGCTCGCGAAGGAAGCCGCGAAGCAGTTCAAGAAGCAGGGTCTGGACATTCACCTCGGCGTGAAGATCGGTGAAGTGAAGACGACGGCCAATGGCGTGTCGATCGCTTACACGGACAACGCGGGCAACGCGCAAGAGCTGGAAGCGGATCGCCTGATCGTGTCGATCGGCCGCGTGCCGAACACCGACAATCTCGGTCTCGACGCAATCGGCCTCGCCGCCGACGAGCGCGGCTTCATCCCCGTCGACGATCATTGCGCGACCAAGGTGCCGAACGTGTACGCGATCGGCGACGTCGTGCGCGGCCCGATGCTCGCGCACAAGGCGGAAGACGAAGGCGTGGCGGTGGCGGAGATCATCGACGGTCAGAAGCCGCACATCGACTACAACTGCGTGCCCTGGGTCATCTATACGGAACCGGAAATCGCGTGGGTCGGCAAGACCGAGCAGCAGCTCAAGGCCGAAGGCCGAGAGATCAAGACCGGCCAGTTCCCGATGATGGCCAACGGCCGCGCGCTGGGTATCGGCCGTGCGGAAGGCTTCGTCAAGATGATCGCGGACGCGAAGACCGACGAAATTCTCGGCGTTCACGTGATCGCTGCGGACGCATCGGACCTGATCGCGGAAGCGGTCGTTGCGATGGAGTTCAAGGCGGCGTTGGAAGACATCGGCCGCATTTGCCATCCGCATCCGTCGCTGTCAGAAGTGATGCGTGAAGCGGCGCTCGCGGTCGACAAGCGCGCCTTGAATATGTAAGAAGCTCGGCTTCGGGCAGCAAGGCATCGCAACGAAGGCGAGCGGGTCATACCGCTCGCCTTCGTCACTTTCAAGCATCAGGCACACACGACGCGGCATCATGAACGTCACCGAATACTACGAAAACGAACTGCGCACGCGGGGTTATCAATCGGACGAGGCGCAGCTCGCGGCGGTCGCGCGTCTGCAGCGCTGCTATGAGGAGTGGACTGCCTACAAGGCGCGCCGCTCCAATGCGCTCAAGAAGTTTCTCGTGCATCCCGACTTGCCGCGCGGCGTCTACATGTGGGGCGGCGTCGGGCGCGGCAAGAGCTTCCTGATGGACAGCTTCTATGCGGTCGTGCCGGTGCAGCGCAAAACGCGTCTGCATTTCCACGAGTTCATGTGCGAGGTGCATCGCGAACTGGAAGACCTGAAAGGGCAGGCCGATCCGCTGGATGAACTCGCGAAACGCATCGCGAAGCGGTACCGGCTGATCTGCTTCGACGAGTTCCACGTGTCCGACATCGCCGACGCGATGATCCTCTATCGCCTGCTCGACCGCCTGTTCAAAAACGGCGTGCAGTTCGTGACGACGTCCAATTACGAGCCGGATACGCTCTATCCGGAAGGGCTGCATCGCGGCGACCGGCTGCTGCCTGCCATCGAGCTCATCAAGGAGCATCTCGACGTCCTCAACGTCGATGCCGGCACCGATTACCGCAAGCGCACGCTGTCGCAAGTGAAGGCGTACCACACGCCGCTCGGCGCGGCGGCGAGCGAGGCGCTGCGCGCGGATTTCGCGAAGCTCGCGGCCGTGCCCGACGAAAGTCCGATCCTGCATATCGAGAAGCGCGAGATCAAGGCGCTGCGCCGTGCGGATGGCGTCGTCTGGTTCGATTTCGCGACCTTGTGCGGCGGCCCGCGCTCGCAGAACGACTACCTTGAGCTCGCGAACCGCTTCCACGCGGTGATCCTCTCCGATGTCCCGCAGATGACGCCGCGCATGGCCTCGGAAGCGCGCCGCTTCACCTGGCTCATCGACGTGTTCTACGACCACAAGGTGAAGCTCCTGATGTCGGCGGCGGTGCCCGCGGAAGAACTGTATGTCGAAGGTCCGATGGCCAACGAGTTCGCGCGCACGGTGTCGTGCATCGTGGAGATGCAGTCGAAGGAGTACCTCGAGGCGCCGCGTCGCGGATATTTCGCTGACCTAATACGAGAATCAAAAATCGCCGTTTAGCCAAACGGCATAATTTAGGGCTTTTTCAGGATTCGGATCACTCTGATTTGCCGGCTTTCTGATACTCGGTATCGTCGATACCGAGTATCAGAAAGCGAATTGGAGAAATGAACGTGAAGCCCTACCGCGATATGTCCGACGAAGAATGGCAGATGGTGGCGCCTCTGCTTCCCGAACTGCGGCCGCGTTCGGAATTGCGTGGCAGGCCGCTCGCGAATACCCGCGCCGTGCTCAACGGCGTGCTTTGGGTGATGTATAGCGGCGCCTCCTGGTCCACGTTGCCGCGCAAATATCTGTCGTATCAGACTTGCCATCGGCGTTTCAAGGCGTGGCACGAGTCGGGCGTGCTGCTGCGCGTGATGACTCAGCTGTTCGGTCCCGCAAGAGAATCGCTCTACGTGCTCGTGACATCGCGCATGCGCGTGCCGGCGGATCTCAAGATGGACGATGCGGACGTACCCGTGGCCGTTATCTCGGCAGAAGTCATTCCCGAGCGCCGCGCCGCCTGACCCGGCAAGCATCGGGCTTGCCAAAAACGAAGCCGGCCGAAGACGTGTGTCTCCGGCCGGCTTTGTCGTTTCCGGTCACTGCGCGTTACGGCTGGCGCAACCAGGTCTGGGAGCGCCCCGAGCAGCGAGACGCCGATATAGCCGCGCACCACGAGCTTCTGCCCGCCGTCCTCCAGCTTCATCTTGCACTTGTAGAGTTTGCCGTTGTCGGGGTCGAGAATCTGTCCGCCTTCCCAACTGTCGCCGTCCTGGCGCATTCCGGTGATGATGGTCATTCCCTTGATCAGCTGATCCTTGCGCTCATCCGTGCAGCGCCGCTCGGGATGATCGAACTCGCCGATGCCGCGCACGACCCTGCCGGACAGCTGGCCGCTGCCATCGTCGATGATCTGGATGATCGCTTTCGGCTTGCCTGTCTGATCGTCGATGGTCTGCCAGGTGCCGACGGGCGTTGCGGTTTGCGCGAACGCGCTCGCCGATAGCGAGACGCAGAGCGCGGCGAATGTGCCGATATAGCGGGCCATGTAGTCTCCTTGTTCTGATCGTGACCGGTTTGCCTGGGCATCGCGAGAGCCGCTACCGGACCGGTTCAGCATACGAGAAACCGATTGCCGCGTCTGCAAAGAAAGGTTCTAGCGGCCCGCGCTGTGTTCAGCCGCCGCGCTTCAGACCCGCTTCCA
The DNA here is from genome assembly GCA_001189335.2 of Candidatus Paraburkholderia schumanniana. Taxonomy (GTDB): domain Bacteria; phylum Pseudomonadota; class Gammaproteobacteria; order Burkholderiales; family Burkholderiaceae; genus Caballeronia; species Caballeronia schumanniana. The sequence continues at coordinate 11,474 of LFJH01000045.1, read as the reverse complement.
GCACGGCGAAGGTGCGCTCGTCGGTGCGCTCGAAATGCAGGGGCGTCACCGATACACGGCCGGACGCGATCACCGCCGTCTCGCTGTCGGGCGAATTCGGGCGCGGGCCGCGCTGAAACCGCAGCCAGTGATAGTCGATGCCGCGCGGATCGACTTCCGCGAGCACGTCGATGCCTTCCACCAGCCCGACGCCCTGTCGCGTCACGGTGAGCGGACCGGCGGCGGAGGCGTCGCAGTCGGGGAAGTTGAAGTTGAGGCAGGTGGGCGCGTCGTGGGAAATGTCGAGCAGCTCCCGGATCACGCCCGGCGCGCGCGCGCGCGCCGTATCCCAGCGCACGTTCTCGCGATCGCGGAACGTTTGGCTGAGCGCGATGGACGGCAGACCGAGCAGCAGGCCCGTCATCGCGGCGCCGACGGTGCCGGAGAACATCGTCTCGACGCCGAGAGTCGCGCCCCGATTGATGCCCGAGAGCACGAGAGTGGGCGGCGCGTCTTTCATGATGTGGCGCGCGGCCATCACGACACAGTCGCCGGGCGTGCGTGCCTTGCACGCCGAAGCGCCGTTCGCCCTGGCGCGATACGCGCAGCGGCGAATGCAGGCTGATGGAGTGGGAGTGCGAGGTGCCGCTCTGATCGTGCTCGGGCGCGATTACCCAGACTTCCTGCGCGAGTTCGGCCGCGACGGCTTCGAGCACGGCGAGGCCGGGAGCATCGATGCCATCGTCGTTGGTGATGAGCACACGTTGCACGATGGGTGAGAGGGCAGACATCGCGAATCGCTCCTTGGTCGATGGTGATAGGGATCGACCGATTATTACAGAGTTCACGTATTCGGGCGCTTCGTGACGCCGCGGCTCACTTCACGCCCAGCCCGCGCAGCACCGCGTTGCCGTCTTCGGTCAGGCGCACTTCCGGGCGGCCTGCGTCCGCCGACACGATCTCGACATAGCCGTACTCCTGCAGCGAGGCGACATCGGCGTGGCCGCCATGACGTCGATGGGCGCGTGATGAGCAGCAGCGTGGCGATTTCGTGATGGCTGAGCAGCCTTTTGATGGCTCGCACGGGAGCCGCAGCCAGACGGCGGAGCTTCATGGACGAATTCCTCGGGTTTGCATGACGATACGCGGCGCTTCGGGCATTGGTCGGGCGCAAGGCTTGATGTCGATGGAGTGCGGGCAGGTTATCGACCGACTCTTAGGCGAAACTTAAAAATCGCGGTGCGCCCCCTGCGACCCGTTGTTACATCGCATGTCACGTTATCAGCGGACGCTTCATTGCAATCGCGATCCGTCGCGATCAGAAGCGATAGTCAGGATTGCGCGGGTCGAAAGTCAGATCGTCGAAGGACTTGGCCTCGATGCGCTCGAACACCACGCTTTCGAAAACATTGCCATCGTTGTCGAACGATTCGAGCGTGTGAAAGAGCGGCCGTTCGGGATCGAGACCGAGCACTTCCTTCTTCGCATAGAACTCCGGCTGGCCGGTCGGCGTTTCGTACGTGAAGGCGATCACGCGCAAGCCATGCACGGTTTTCACTTCGATATCCGTCGGCTTCGTGATGCCCGCTTCGGCGAACTTGCGTCCCTCGTCGATAAAGCGCTGCGTGATCGCCTCGACGCCGAGCTCGCGGATCGAATGATTCGATTGCGCGCGGGCGAGCGCGCCATTCACCGACGTCCACATCGGCACGACGCCGAGAAAGCCACCAAGATGGCCGTAGAGCTCGTCTGAACGCTTCGATGTGTCGTAATGACTTCCTGGCCCGCGTGCGCGCCATCGGGCAGCCATTTTGCGTAGATGCGCAGCGGCTCGCGCGTGATGCGCACGAGCATGTGATCCGCAAGCTTCGGTCACTTGCCCTTGATGCGCTCGCGCCGCCGCATGGTGAACTCGCAGGATGCGTAGTCGCTCAGTCCATCCTGCAGATAGCGCGCCAGCGTTTGCGGATCGAGGGAGCGGAAGAGGTCGACGAGCTGCGCGTCGTCGAGTGCCGCGAGTGCGCCGCTTGCCGCGGTTTTCGCGAGCCACTGCGCCTGCTGCTCGACGCCGAGCGTGCCGATGCGCGCGGCCTCCCGCGCGACCGGCACGGCCGTAACCGGTTCGCTGGCCGACGTTTGAGCGAACGCAGGCCAGCCCGCAAGCGCGATGCACGCGCCCACGCTCGCGCACGCGAATCGCAAGTCCGAAGCGCGGCGGCCTCGCGTAGACGGCATGAGTATCTCCGAAGACTATTCCCGCGATTTCGATGCATCGGCCTCGCGCAGTTCGCGCCTGAGCACCTTGCCGATCGTCGTCTTCGGCAGTGCGTCGCGGAACTCGACGAACGAGGGCACCTTGTAGCCGGTCAGGTGTAAATGGGCGAACTTCAGCAGTTCTTCCACAGTAAGCGATTCATCGCGTTTCACGACGAATGCCTTCACGCGCTCGCCCGTCACCGGATCGGGCACGCCGACCGCCGCCACCGCGCGTACTTTCGGATGTGCCGCGAGCACGTCCTCGATCTCGTTCGGATACACGTTGAAGCCCGAGACGATCATCATGTCCTTCTTGCGGTCGATGAGCCGGATGAAGCCGCGCGCATCCATCACGCCGATATCGCCGGTGGCAAGCCAGCCGTTCGCATCGATGGCTTTCGCGGTGTCCTCCGGGCGGTTCCAGTAGCCTTTCATCACCTGCGGGCCCCATACGCACAGCTCGCCCGGTTTGTCGACATGTGCCCACGTACCATCCTCGCGGCGCATGCGCACGAGCGTGGACGGTACGGGCAGGCCGATGGTTCCGTCGAACTCGTGCGCGCCGGGTGCGCCGAACGGCGTCGCGCAAACGAGCGGCGAACATTCGGTGAGCCCGTAGCCTTCGATCAGCGTGCGGCCCGTCATCGCCCTGAAACGTTCGGCGACGGCGCGTTGCGTGGCCATGCCGCCCGCCATCGCGAGCTTGAGCGCGGAGAAGTCGCGCCGGCGGAATTCGTCGTTGTCCATGAGCGCGCTGTAGAGCGTGTTGAGCGCGGTGATCGCCGTGAAGTTTTCGTGGCGCAGCGCGCGCATGAGCGCAGCGATATCGCGCGGATTGACGATCAGCACGTTGCGTGCGCCGATGCCGAGAAACGCGAGCGCGTTCACGGTCAACGAATAGATGTGATAGAGCGGCAGCGGCGTGACGACGATTTCCTTTTCTTCGACGAGCGCACTGCGCGCCCACGCGAGCGCCTGCAGCAGATTGGCGATGACATTGCGATGCGTGAGCATCGCGCCCTTCGCTGTGCCGGTGGTGCCGCCCGTGTACTGAATGAACGCGATGTCGCCGTGCCCGGTCCTCACCGGCTCGAAGCTGCGGCGCGCGCCACGCGCGAGCGCCTGCGGCAGGCGCACCGCATCGGGCAGCGAATAAGGGGGCACCTGCTTCTTCACGTGACGCAGGAACAGATCGATCGCGCGGCCCTTGACGTTGAGCCCTTTGCCGAGCAGATCGCCGAGCCCCGTCACGACGATGTTGCGCAGGCGCGAGCCCGGCTGAGCATCCTGCACGGTCTTCGCGAAGTTCTCGGACACGACGATGGTCTGCGCGCCGCTGTCCTTGAGTTGATGACTGAGCTCGCGCACCGTGTAGAGCGGATTCACGTTGACGACGATCGCGCCCGCCATCAGTGTGCCGAAGAGCGTGACGGGATAGGCGAGCGTGTTGGGCATCATCAGCGCGACGCGGTCGCCGGGCTTCACGCCGATACTTTGCAGATACGACGCGAAAGCGAGCGCCTTTGCGCCGAGCGTCGCGAAGCTCATCTCCGAGCCCAGGCTCACGAACGCGACGCGATCCCGAAACCGCTCGGTGCACTCATCGAAGAAATGTACGAGCGAGCGATAGCGCGAAGGATCGATCTCGCGCTCGACATCGGGCGGATACGACGCATACCAGATGCCGTCCGTTGCGTGCGGCTCCAGCACCGCGCGCGGTGCCGACTGTCCCGGGCTCATGTGGTGTCTCCGTTGGCGCGACCCTTTTTCCTCGACAGGCGCGCCTTATATTTTCCGCTTACCGCTCAAGTATCGCGACGACGCCCTGACCGCCCGCCGCGCAGATCGAGATCAACCCGCGCAGGGGCTGGCCGTCGCCGCGCACGGGCGCCTTCGCGAGCATCTTCGCGAGCGTGCCGACGATGCGCCCGCCCGTCGCCGCGAACGGATGTCCCGTCGCGAGCGAGCCGCCGTTCACGTTCAGGCGCGCGCGATCGATCGGGCCGAGCGGCGCGGCGAGGCCCAGCGCGGTGCGGCAGTAGTCCTCGTCTTCCCACGCGGCGAGCGTGCACAGCACCTGCGCCGCGAATGCTTCGTGAATCTCGTAGAAGTCGAAGTCCTGCAGCGTGAGTCCGGCGCGCGCAAACATCGACGGCACTGCGTACGCGGGCGCCATCAGCAGGCCTTCGCGCTTGTCGAAGAAATCGACGGCGGCGGTCGCGGAGAACGCGAGATACGCCAGCACCGGCAGGCCGCGCTCGGCCGCCCATTGCTCGGAGGCGAGCAGCACCGCCGATGCGCCGTCGGTGAGCGGCGTCGAATTGCCCGCGGTGAGCGTGCCCGCGTCGCGATCGAACACGGGCGTAAGCGCCGACAACTGGTCGAGCGACACATCGGGCCGCAGATTGTTGTCGCGCGCGAGCCCCTTGTATGGCGTCATCAGATCGTTGAAGAAACCGCGCCCATATGCCGCCGCCAGCTTGCGATGGTTTTCCTGCGCGAGCGCGTCCTGGGCCTCGCGCGAAATCTTCCAGCGCTTGGCCATCAGTTCGCAGTGCTCGCCCATCGAGAGGTTGGTGCGCGGCTCCGCGTTGCGCGGCAGGAGCGGCCTGAAGAACATGCCGGGCCGCAGCTTCGCGATGACGCCCAGGCGCTGTCCTGCCGAACGGCCTCGATTCGCTTCGAGCAGAATCTTGCGCATGCGCTCGTTCACGGCGATGGGCGCATCCGACGCCGTGTCGACACCGCCCGCGATGCCTACGTCGATCTGTCCGAGCGCGATCTTGTTCGCGACCAGAATCGCCGTTTCGAGCTCGGTGCCGCAGGCCTGCTGCACATCGTAGGCAGGCGTTTCCTTCGCGAGCGTGGTGGAGAGGGCGGCTTCGCGCGTCAGGTTGAAATCGCGCGAATGCTTGACGACCGCGCCCGCGGCCACTTCGCCGAGCCGCATGCCGTGCAGGTCGAAGCGATCGACGAGCCCTTGCAGCGTGAAGCTCAGCATGTCCTGATTCGACGCGCTCGCATACGCCGTGTTCGAGCGTGCGAACGGAACGCGGTTGCTGCCGACGATCGCGACACGCCGAACCTCGCGCCGAACCTCGCTTCGCGCTTCGCTCATAGCAGATCCGATTCGAAATGGCTGCGCAGATGCGGACGATCGCCCGCGAGATCGCGCACTTCGAAATCGCGCGGTGGGCGAGGGCGCGGCGCTCCACAGCGTCGCGTCGCTGGGAAGGTAGAGCGGCAACTTGAAATCGCTGTGCGCGTGCCCGGCGGCGAGCGCGTTGACCGGATGCAGCGCCGCGAGCGTGCGCACCAAGGTCCACATGCCGTGCGCGATCGCGCGCGGAAAGCCGAACGCCTTCGCGGTGAGCGCGTGCAGATGGATCGGATTGAAGTCTCCCGATGCCTTCGCGTAGTCCCGGCCGAGTTGCGGCGGAAGCTGCCAGCGCGCTTCGCGGGCGAGCAGCGGAAAGGGCGCGCCGTCGGGGCCGGCTGAAGGCGCAGCGCTCTCGCTGCGCACGCCGCGCTTCAGATAGACGCTGTCGCCGTCCCACACGGCTTCGCCGCGCCGGTAGATGCGCGTATGCAGCGTGAACGCCTGGCCCTTCTGATGCGGCACCAGCGGCCCGCATTTCACCTCGACGCGCAGGCTCTGGCCCGCGGCGAGGGGCCGGCGCAGCCGCACGCTGTTGGCGAGATGCACGACGCCCAGCGCGGACCACGGAAACGACGGATCGGTGAGCATCATCAGATGCAGCGGGAACGCGAGCATGTGCGGAAACGTGAGCGGCACGCCGTGCTCGGGAACGAACCCGCACACGCGCGCGTAGCGGCCGACTTGCTCGGCGTCGAGCTTCACGTCGGGGCGCACGAGCCGGAGCGCGGGCAGCGCGCGTTCGTAGAGCTTCGTGGGCGGCGGCAGCGTATCGATGACGACGGTGCGGGCGCGCGGCATGGTCGGTACGTGCATGCGATCCGTCCTCCTCACGCGCCGATCAGGCTCTGACCGCAGACGCGCACCACGTTGCCCGCGATGCATGCGCTGCCCGGACTCGCGAGCCACGCGACGGTCTCGGCGACATCGACCGGCAGGCCGCCTTGTCCCATCGAATTGAGCCGTCTGCCGGCCTCGCGCACACCGAAGGGCATGCGCGCGGTCTCATGTGCGTTTCGATGAAGCCGGGCGCGACCGCGTTGATCGTGATGCCACGCGGACGCAGCTCGGGCGCCATCGCGTGCACGCGGCCGATCACGCCGGCCTTCGAGGTCGCGTAGTTGGTCTGTCCGCGATTGCCCGCGATGCCGCTGATCGACGACACCGCGACGATGCGTCCGTCCGCGCGCAGCACGCCCTGACGGAGCAGGATTTCGTCGATGCGCGCCTGGGCCAGAAGATTGATGTCGATCACGCTGTCCCACATCTCCGCGGTCATGCGCGCGATGGTCTTGTCGCGTGTGATGCCCGCGTTGTGCACGACGATATCGATGCCGCCCGACGCAGTGAGCGCGGCGGCGATTTCGGCCGGCGCTTCGGGCGCGGCGATATCCGCGCCGAACGTCGCGTGCGCGCCGCCCGAAGGCGAGGCGTCTTCGATCGAGAACATGGTCTGGTCGAGGCCGGTCACGATCGCGCCGTGTTCCGCGAGCACCGCGGCGATCGATGCGCCGATGCCGCGCGCCGCACCCGTCACGAGTGCGCGCTTGCCCGCGAGCGGCGTCGCCCAGCTTGCCGGTGCGGTGGCGGGCGCGTCGATCGTGACGACCTGGCCCGAGCCATAGGCCGAGCGCGGCGAGAGAAAGAAGCGCAGCGCGGAATCGATATCGGCGCCTTCGGCCACGCGCAGCAGGTTTGACGTGATGCCGTTGCGCGCTTCCTTGCCGAGCGAGCGCAGCGCATCGTGGAAGAACGCGTAGACCGAATGCAGCTGGGTGCCTTCCGTGATGCCGGTCGCGTCGAAGATCAGCGCCTGCACGCGGTCGCCGGCGAGCGCATCGCGCGCGCGGCTCGAAGCGGCCGCTCATTGCGCCATGCCGGGCCGCGACGGGCAGCCAGCCAGACGCACTTTCGTGCGCGACGCCCGTCATGCGGACCGCCGACAGGACGCTGATCAGATTGTCGAAAAGCGCGGGCGAGGGTCCCGCGCCAATGGCCGCCATGCCGCCAAATTCGGCTTGATCCGCGCGATGGCGGCGCAGCACCTCGGGCCGCGGAAGTCCGAGCGAGCGGGCGATGCTCATGCCGAAGGGCGAATTGACGAAGTCGAGATAGCGGTCTTTCATCGATTGGCGATCGGTCGTCGGGCGCGCGTGGCGTCGTCTCGAAGGTGGAGGGTAAGTGCCCCCGTTCAGGCGATGGTTTCGGGCAATTGCCGCTCCAGTGCCGCGCTGCGCTTCTGCAATACTTCGAGGATACCGAAGTCTGCGGAAAAATCTTCGACTTTCACCGCTTCGCGCGCGTGTTCGGCCCAGGCGGCGAACAGCGGCCGCTCGTTTTCGTCGATGAGGCCGCGCGCCACGGCCGTTTGCGCCCATGTGTCGATCTCGTCCGGGCTTTGCGGCAGCGGCGCGCTCAGACCGGCCTTGACGGCATCGCGCAGGCGCGTCTCCACCGCCGCGACCGTGGGCGTGAGTGTGAGCAGCTTTTCGGCACGCGCGATCGGATCGTCTTCGCTGGCCGAGACGTGCAAGCCCGCGACGAGCCGTTCCCGCGCCTCGCCCCGGCGTCTGCATGAGCATGGCGACTTCATTGCCGAGGACATCGGTGCTCGGCGCGCGCGGCATGCCGAACGGGAAGGCGACAGCGCGCAGCAAGGCCGCGGCCAACCGGTTCGGATAGTTCGCGAGGAGGCCCTCGAAGGCCGCGCACGCCTGATACAGCGCGTCCTCGGCACCCCAGCGCGCGAGCGGCAGATCGGTTTCGGGACGGCCGTCGTCCTCGAAGCGCTTGAGCGTCGCGGACAGCAGATACAGCTGCGAGAGGATATCGCCGAGCCGCGCCGAGAGGCGCTCGCGGCGCTTCAGTTCACCGCCGAGCGCGAGCATCGAGACATCGGCGAACAGGGCGAAGGCGCTCGAAAGACGCGTGGCGGCGCGGTAGTACGGAGCGAGCCGGACGTCGGCACGCGCCGGCTTGCGCAAGAGCGCGCCGCCGCCCCACGCGTAGACGAGACTGCGCATCGCGTTGGCGGCTAGAAAGCTCGCGTGGCCGAAGAACGCCTCGTCGAAATCGCGCAGCGCGCGGATGCGATCCGGCTCGCGCGTGGCGGCCATTTCCTTCAGCACGTAGGGATGGCAGCGGATCGCGCCCTGCCCGAAGATGATCAGACAGCGCGTGAGAATGTTCGCGCCTTCGACGGTGATCGAGATCGGCATCTGTTGATACGCGCACGCGAGATACGCGCACGCGAGAAAGTTCGACGGCCCCATGCAGATGCCCTTGCCCGCGACGACGTCCATGCCGTCGTTGATCACCTTCCGCGCGCGCTCGGTGATCGCGATCGCCGAAATCACCGAAGGCTTTTCGCCCAGATCGACGGCCTGCGCGGACAGCCGGCGCGCCGCATCCATCACGTACAGGTTGCCGCCCATGCGCCCGAGCGCCTCCTGAATCCCTTCGAAACGCCCGATCGGCATGCGGAACTGGCGGCGCGCCGCCGCGTACGCACCCGTGCCGCGCACCGCGAGCTTCGCCATGCCGACGTTCGACGAGGGCAGCGAAATCGCGCGCCCGGCGGCGAGGCATTCCATCAGCATGCGCCAGCCTCGGCCGACCTGTGCGCGTCCCCCGATCACCCAGTCCATCGGGATGAAAACGTCTTCGCCCCAGTTCGGGCCGTTCTGAAACACGGCGTTGAGCGGCCAGTGGCGCCGCCCGATATGCATGCCGGGATGATTCGCCGGGATGAGCGCGCAGGTGATGCTGGGCGCTTCGTCGCCGCCGAGCAGGCGTTGCGGATCGAGCGCGCGAAAGGCGAGGCCGAGCACCGTGGCGATCGGCCCGAGCGTGATGTAGCGCTTGTTCCACGTGAGGCGAAAGCCGAGCGTCTCGCGATCCTCGTGCATGCCGCGGCAGACGACGCCGACATCGGGAATCGCGGCCGCGTCCGATCCGGCGTAGGGGCTCGTCAGCGCGAAGCAGGGGATCTCGTCGCCGCGCGCGAGACGCGGCAGATAGTGGTTCTTCTGCTCCTCCGTGCCGTAGTGCAGCAGCAGTTCGGCCGGACCGAGCGAGTTCGGCACCATCACCGAGACGGCCGCCGCGGAGGAATGCGTCGCGAGCTTCATGATGACCTGCGAGTGCGCGTACGCGGAGAACGCGCGTCCGCCATACTCCTTCGGGATGATCATGCCGAGAAAGCCCTGTTCCTTGACGTAGGCCCACGCCTGCGGCGACAGATCCTGCCAGATGGCGGTCGTGTTCCAGTCGTTCGACAGTTCGCACAGACGGGCGCACTCCTCGTCGATGAAGCGCTGCTCTTCCTGCGTGAGCCGCGGTGCGCCGTGCGCGAGCAGCGTGTCCCAGTGCGGGCGACCGGAGAAGAGCTCGGCGTCCCACCACACCGTGCCGGCTTCGATGGCGTCGCGCTCCGTCGCGGACATCTCCGGCAGGATCTTGCGGAACACGGCGAGCGCGAGCGCTGGGATCACGAAGACGATCGCGAGCAGCGTCATGCCAATGGCGCCCGTCACGCCGATCAACGGCCCAAGCGCCACCCAGATCGCCAGACCCGCGAACCAGGCGAGGGCGGGAGCTTGCAGGAAGACGAGCCCGCCGGCCAGAAAAAGCAATGCGATGACGTACAGGGCGGGCATCGGATCTCCGGCGTATGGCATCGGAACGGAAGGATGCAAACCGACGAGCACATGACGAGCACATGACGTGCCGACCGCTTCGATGCATTCCTCTAAATCGACCGTCGGCCGTTGCGATGCAAATTTCGCCGTGAAACGATCAAAAGTGTCGCTAACTCGGACATTTCCAGTACAAGGCTCAATTGAATGAGCTAAAAAGGTCTTGCCCTGGAATGCGAATGTCGATTTGAAAGCCTGGCCGGACGCCAAAAGGTATCGATCCCCGCTCGGGGCGGGGATCAAAAGGGCGCTGTGGATCGTTCTTGGCGGATCTCACCACAGCAAGTCACAACGGGCGAGCTTCTTGTCGTGACCACCTGCACGTGCACGTGGTCCAGGAAGCATAGGTCACTTTGAAACATGTCGATCAATTAGTGAGGCTAAATATAGGAAATTCAGTACCCGTCGAAGCCGCATTCCCCGACTGGGCCTGCATGCAGGGCTATGTCTTTACAAGCTGCTGGGCGCAAACGGTGATTGCCGGTTCGTGAGAGTGCCTTTGGACACCGCGTTGCTCGCAAGCATTCGCGCGTCCTGCTTGAACGGGACATTCTCGCTCTACCGCGGTCCAGACGGGCGCATTACGCCTGTGGCGAAATTCGTGGTCTTGTTTTGCATGGGGAAGGAAGTCCCGATTCCTGCGATCGGCCGGCAGATCGGCGTGGCTGAAAGCACGCTGGTCCGATGGCGATTCGAGCGCCGGCGGGCCGCGCGCATTTCGGGCGAGGAGGATGTCCTGGCGCTGCTCCGCACACTCGCCTTGAAGGCGGGCGACGAGGGCTAGCTGGGTTACACATTAATGAGCGTCGCGCCTGACGCCCACTCAACCCTAACCGAGGTGACCCCGCTTCACGCGGGGCCAGTCATCAGTTTCCTTGCTCCGGATGCTAGCCCGTCGCGCCGACCTCCTGCGCCGAGCGTGTCAGATCGATTCCCCTGCGTTCGCGGCTGAAGAAGATCAGCGCCGCGATTACCACCGCGACGATTGCCATCGCCATGGCGTAATCGTTGCCATACGATGTGGCGAGCGAGGCCTGCATCGTCGCATTGACGGCCGCGAGCAGATTGCCCAGCTGATAGACGAGACCTGGGAACGTCGCGCGAATCTCATCCGGCGAGATTTCGTTCAGATGCACCGGAATCACGCCCCATGCGCCCTGCACGGAAATCTACATGAGGAACGCGCCGATCGCGAGCGCGACCGGGGTCGCCGAAAAGGCCCACAGATACGGCACCGGCAGTGCGATCAGCGCCGCGAACGTGTGCGGCTTGTGCGATGGCGCACCGTCGCGAACGTCGATTCAATCGGATTCGTGGTCCGCACGTGCTGCCAGTGTTCGGCAGGGAAGTCGTAGAATGCGAGCAGTTCGTCTCGGTCCTTCGTG
>LFJH01000044.1 GCA_001189335.2 Candidatus Paraburkholderia schumanniana | reverse complement strand
TCCAGGCGCCGCATATTACGAGGAACGCTACCGTCAGCGTGTCCTGAACAATCTCACTCGCCGTGCGGAATCGATGGGGTATGTGTTGAAGGAAAAATCGCCTGAACACATTGAGTTTCTCAGGAAGATACATACACACGCGGGCCGCTTCATGCCTCATTGCAGATACCTTCTTTCAGGGGATTAAGCGGCGCATGAGTGCGTGCTATCGTTGTTGGTGCTGCACATGCACGGCCGCGCACATGCGGTTTACGCGGCGGACACAAAGGGCGCGGACCTCGCCCGTGCAGCGTCTGCGCAGATGCGCGAAGGCGACGCTGCGCCCCACTACTCGAAGCCGGATGCACAGGGTGTGAATATGTGGCGAACTCTTCTTATCGCGGGCATGTTCGTGACCATCGGCGGAGCGTTCGCGCCTCCGAACGCCGAACCCGCCTCACCGCCAGCGCCCGCTCCGGCGTTCGATGTGACCATGGCGCAGCATCGCGTCGCGCTCGTCATCGGCAATGCGGACTATGGCGATCATCCGCTCGCGAGCGCATCGCGCGATGCAAAGGCATGAGCGCCGTGCTCGCCGCGCTCGGTTTCGATGTCACGCGCCGCGCCAATCTCGATGAAGCAGGCATGCGCCAGGCGATCGATGCCTTCGCCGCCCGGCTCGGACCGCGCGACACGGCCCTCGTCTATTTCGCGGGTCACGGCGTGCAGGCGGGCGGCGATGCGCTGCTCGTGCCGCTCGATGCGCGCGATATCGTCGGGCGGATGGCGCGCGCCAGACCCGGCGCGGCGAACATCGTCGTGCTGGACATGTGCCTCACCGAGCCGTTCGCGAAGTCGGCCGCGCGAGACTGGGCATTGCCGCTGCGAACGCTCGTCGCATATGCGGCGGCGCCGAGCGATGCAGCGGTCGAAAGCGGGTGCAACGGACGCTACACGGCGGCGCTGCTGCGGGCGCTGAGCACGCAGACGTCCGTGACGGCCGATACGTTTGCCGCGGTTGCGTCCGACGTTGCGCGGCAACCGTGGATCGATTCATCGCTCGAACGCGGATTCGCCATCACGGATACATCACGCGAGGTGCTTCTGACGGCCGCGGACGTGGGCGATGCCGGCGCATCCGCGCATGACGTCCGCACGCGCGGCATCCTCCCGAAAGACAGCAACGAGCAGTACGAGCTGACGTTCTGGGAGTCGATCAAGGACAGTACATATCCGAGCGACTATGAAGCCTATCTGAAGGCTTATCCGAACGGGCGGTTCGCGACGCTGGCGAAGGCGCGCATCGAACGCCTGCGCGCGGCGGGCAACGCCAGGCCCGCGGCATCGGCTCCGCCAGCGGCCGCCGCCACGCCTGCCGCGCCGGCGCCGAAACCCCTCCGGCGCCGCCCGCGACCGCTGCAGCGCCGGAGAAGCCACGTCCGCGGCAAAACCGGCGGCCAAATCCGCAGGCGGCGAGATTAAGGATTGCCCGACCTGCCCGGCGCTGATCCCGATCTCACCGGGAGCTTCACGATGGGCAGCAACAACGACGATTCCGCCGAGAAGCCGCCGCACAGGGTGATGATCCCGCATCCGTATGCCATCGGCAAATACGAAGTCACGGTCGAGCAATGGAACGCGTGCGCCGATGCCGGCGCGTGCACGCGCATCGCGACGGACAGCGAATCGAATGCACCGCCGCCCGCCAATTCGCCGATGCGCAACGTCAGCTGGGACCACGCCCAGGTCTACGTCAAATGGCTCAGCAGGTCGGCGGCAAGGCGTATCGGCTGCCGACGGAAGCCGAATGGGAATATGCGGCGCGCGGCGGCACGCAGTCGACTTACTGGTGGGGCGACCAGATGAAGAAAGTGAAGAAAGGCACCGCCGACTGCAAGGACTGCGGCGATCCGTATCGACCCGAAGCGCCGACGCCCGTGGGATCGTTCGCGCCGAATCCCTATGGCCTCTATGACATGAACGGAAGCGTGTGGGAATGGGTCGCCGACTGCTGGCACAGCTCGTACAAGGGCGCGCCCGCTGACGGCCGCGCATGGGACGATCCCTCCTGCTCGGTGCGCGTGATCCGCGGCGGCTCGTGGCGCGAAGGTGCGAGCTACATGCAGTCGGCCACGCGCTTCAAGTACAGCGCGAGCGTGCGGCAGTCGCAAAACGGCTTTCGCGTGGCGCGCGAAATGGAGTGAGCGCGGTCATCGTCCCAGCACCCTGACGATGATCTGCTGCTGCGTATCGCGCTCGATCCTTCTGAGCGCCGGCAGCGACGCCCGGAAATCCTCCGGCGAGCAGACCTGCTTGCCGAAGTGCGCCTCCAGCGTGCGCTCGATCTGGATCACGTTGGTCGACGGATCGAGCAGATAACGCGAGCGGTAGCGAAAGAAGCCGCTCGTCAGCTCGAGATCGTCGGGCATACCGGCGACGCGCATCTGCTTCGGCAGCGCGATCTGCGCGACCTCGTCGAAGCTTCCGCCGATGCACATATACGGCTGCGTGCGCGTGCGCTCCGCGAGCCAGTTGCGGGTCTGCGTCGCGATGCCGCCGGAGAGGCTCGTCAGCGCGGGCAGCGCCGTCGTGCCGGTCGGCCAGACGACGTCGTCGAGCGTGCCGCGCAAGGTCGTCGCGAACGGGCCGCCGGTGGCATCGACGTCGCTCGTCGTCAGCGTCCCCGCACCGCGCAGATTCGTGAAACGCAGACGGTCCGCCGCGATCTGGTCGCGCCGCTGCGCATTCGCGTGCCGCAGATTCATCCGCTCGATCTCCGCGCTCCAGCCCGCATCCTCGACCCAGTAGGCGAAGTCCGCCTCCCCCTGCGGCGCGACGTCGATCTGCAGCCGCGCCGTACGCGCGAGCGCCTGAGTGGCGGGCGTGCGCGACAGCACGCCGGAATCGACCAGCAGCGCGGGCCAGTCCATGTCGGCGAGCGGCAGGAAGCCGAACTCGACGCCCGACGCCGTGCTGTCCGCATACAGTACAGGTTCAGGTCGGGCAGCCAGGTGATCACGTGATTGATCGCACCCGCGCCGTAGCCCAGTACCGAGGGCAGCGCGTGCACCGAGCCTAGCCCGATCAGCGCGGGCTCGCTGCGAATGCCGAGCGCGGCGAGCAGCGCGCCATACAGCGCGACATGATCCTTGCAATCCCCGTAACGATTCGCGAGCACCTCCGTCACGCGATGCGGCACGGCAGGACTCTGCCCGATGAACATCGCGACATAGCGGATATTGCGGCGCACCCAGTCATAGAGGGTCTTTGCTTTCGCGCGGTCGTCGGCGTCGTTCTGCGTGAGCGATTGCGCGAGCGCGCGCACGGCGGGATCGTTCGCGCCCGGATCGGCGGCGGCATCGCGATAGGCTTTCGCGAAATGCGCGTAATCGGCGAAGGTCGTGACCATCAGGCGGTCGCCGTACTACGTATAGCCGACCGAGCCGCTCTCGATGCGCGCGAAGCGCTCGCGCCGGTACTCGAATGCATAGCGCGAGCGGCCGTTCTCCGTGACGGGCGGCTCGGCGACATAGCCGCGCGCATCGGCGTAAAGCGGTTTGCCGGCGGGTAGATCGAAGACGAGCCGCTGGTGCAGCACCGGCCGCTGGCCCGGATCCACGAAATAGTCGAACTCGCCGGGCATCACCGCCCGCGCCTGGCTCTTGTGAAAGCGCAGATGCACCGTCGAGCCGATGCCCACCGCCGGAAAGATCACCGCGCGCAGTTTTGCGTCCTGAAACGTCGGCGCGCCAGCCGAGCGCGGCTCCTGAATGTCGCGGATCTGATCGGGCGAGACGTCATGGCGCACGCCGTTCGCGTCGACGGAATACGTCGCGACGATGTCCACTTTCGACACGCTCCTGTCGTACCAGACGTAGCGCTGCGCGATCTCGTCGATGCCCGCCCGTGTTCGCGAGCAGCACGGTGTCGTCGTCCTCGGTGAGCGAGCCGTCTTCCGCGACGACGAACTCGTGGACGTCGCTGACGATGGTCGAGGGATCGTCGTTCTGCGCAGCGAACGGACAGGACCACGCGCACGCAGCCACGACGAACCACGTCAGACGAGAGACGAAACCTTTCGATGAGCAGGCCATGTCGGGGTGTCGGATCGAGGGTTCGAATCGAGCCGGCGATACGCGCTCGCGCCGCGCGGGGAAAGTTCATCGTACAGGAGACCGGCGGGCCTGCGCACATACGTTCGCATGAGACGAATCGATGCGCGCGACAATTTGTATCATATTGAGATATAATTGCAGACCGCCGCACGCTTGCTCTCGCGCCCATACCCGGCCAGCCAGTGTGTACTCCACTGACTCTCCCGGAACGCTGAAAAAGTGTCGCGTATCGCTTTGCTTCGCTGGCTGCATGGCTTTCTCCCCGCTCCCGTCACCCTGCGCTGGTCCGAACGTCTGCGCGCAGGCGTGGGCGCGCTGATCGGCATTGCGCTGACTGGCGGCATCGCGCATCTGCTGCTCGGCAATGCGTCCGTGATTCCCATCTCATCGCGCCGATGGGAGCCTCCGCCGTGCTGCTCTTCGCCGTGCCCGCCAGTCCGCTCGCCCAGCCGTGGTCGATCATCGGCGGGAATATCGTCTCCGCGATGGTCGGCGTCACCTGCGCGATGGTGATCCACGATCCCGTCGATGCTGCCGCGCTCGCCATCTGTTTCGCCATCTGCACGATGTTCGCATTTCGCTACGTGCATCCGCCTTCCGGCGCGGTCGCGCTGACGGCCGTGCTGGGCAGGCCGTCGGTTCACGCGCTCGGCTTTCGTGATTGCGCCGGTGGCGATCCAGTCGGCGGCGCTGCTTTCCTCGGCCATCGTGTTTCACGCGCTGACGGGACACCGCTATCCGCACGGCCATGCGGCGCCGAAGCCCGCGAACGCGCCGCCCGACGCCGCGTCGTTCACGCGCGCCGGCCGATCTCGAAGCCATGCTCGCGCGCCGCAGCGAAATGCTCGACGCGGCCCCCGACGACCTCGAAGCCCTCCTGCGCGAAACGCAGCTGCAAGCCTACGCGCGCCGCTTCACCGAGTTCAGCTGCGCCGACATCATGTCGCGCGCGGTCGTGTCGGTCACGCCGCAGACGAGTGCGCAGACGGCACTCAGACTCATCGACAAACATCATGTGAAGACGCTGCCCGTTATCGACGCGAAGCGCCGCGTGTGCGGCATCTCGTCACGCGCGCCGACCTCGCGCCGGTGCGCCGTCGCGGAAGCCTCAGGGAAAGCGCCTGGCGCGCCATCGAGCGCATCGCGCGCAGACCGTCGCCCGTGCCGCCCGTCGTCGCCTCGCTGATGACGACGGACGTCTGCACCGTGAAGACGAGCACCGCCATCGCCAAACTGGTGCCGATGTTCGCGCACTTCGGCCATCACCACATTCCGGTGGTCAATCCGCGCGATCAGCTCGCCGGCATGATCACCGAGACCGACCTGATTTCCGGCCTGTATCGACAATCGTTCGCGGGCGAGCGCAAGAGCGCCTGATCTGCCCGTGCTTACTCCGGATACCCGATGACCTACGCGCGCAACCTCAGCAAGCCGGATTTCGAGCAGCTGTCCGAATTCCGCTATCAGATGCGGCACTTCGAGCGCTTTTCCGAGCGCGCCGCGCAGGAGGAAGGCATCACGCCACTGCAGTACCTGCTGCTCCTGCACATCAAGGGCTTTCCAGGCCGCGCATGGGCGACAATCGGCGAGCTGGCCGAGCGGCTGCAGTTGCAACATCACGGCGTCGTCGCCCTCGTCACGCGCTGCGAGGTGGCCGGACTCGTGCGGCGCGCGCCGAGCCCCGAGGATCGCCGGCAGGTGCAGGTGCATCTCGAGGCGCGCGGCGAAGAAGTGCTGTCGCGTCTGGCGGCGCTGCATCGCGCGGAGCTGAAGTCGCTCGAAGGCGCGTTCCGCGTGCCGCAAGTCGATCTTTGAACCACCCCGGATTCGATTCACCCTGGAGCATTACGCATGGACCAACACAAACGCGACTTTTCCGTCAACGACCGGCTGCTGAAGATCTGCGGACTCGCTGCCGTCATCGGCGGAATCAGCACCCTCGCGGCCGTCGTGCTCCTTGCGCTCATCCATCTGTTCACGAACCTGTTCTTCTTCGGCACGTTCTCGATCGAGGACCATTCCCCCGCGCTCAACACGCTCGGGCCCTGGGTCATCGCGTCCAGTGATCGGCGGACTGATCGTCGGGCTGATGGCGCGCTTCGGCTCCGAGAAGATCCGCGGCCACGGCATTCCTGAAGCGATCGAGGCGATTCTGTTCGGCAAGAGCCGCATGTTGCCGAAAGTCGCGATCCTGAAGTCGCTGTCCTCGGGCATCGTGATCGGCAGCGGCGGGCCGTTCGGCGCGGAAGGCCCGATCATCATGACGGGCGGCGCGCTCGGCTCGCTGATCGCGCAGTGCATCGACGTGACCGCCGCCGAGCGCAAGACGCTGCTCGTCGCGGGCGTGGCGGCGGGCATGACCGCCGTGTTCGGCACGCCGGTCGCGGCGGTGCTGCTCGAGGTGGAGCTGCTGCTGTTCGAATGGCGACCGCGCAGCTTCCTGCCGGTGGCGCTCGCCTGTGCCGTCGCGGGATTCGCGCGCGCGGCGGCGTTCGGCACGGACGCGCTCTTTCCACTCCAGACCCAGCCGGCGCACATGGTTTCGCTGCTGTCGCGCCTCGTCGCGGGTCTGCTGTCGGGCGCCCTCGCGTCGGGACTCTCGGCGGCGCTCTACAGGCTGGAAGACCTGTTCCACAAGCTGCCCGTGCACTGGATGTGGTGGCCGGCGATCGGCGCGGTGTTCGTCGGCACCGGCGGATATCTGGAGCCGCGTGCGCTCGGCGTGGGCTATGACGTGATCGGCGATCTGCTGCATCAGCACATCGCCATTCAGGTGGCGCTCGCGATTCTCGCCGTGAAGGCGATCATCTGGGTCGTCGCGCTCGCGTCCGGCACATCGAGCGGCGTGCTCGCCCCGCTCCTGATGCTCGGCGCGGGGCTGGGCACCGTGCTCGGCGTGATCCTGCCGGGGCACGATGCGGCGCTCTGGCCGCTCGTCTGCATGGCCGCGACCCTCGGCGCGACGCTGGGCGCGACGCTCACGGCCATCGTCTTCGCGTTCGGTCTCACGCACGACGCCAACGCGCTGCTGCCGCTGCTCGCAGCGACGCTCGTCGCGCACGGTTTCGCGACCGTCGTGATGAAGTGCTCGATCATGACGGAAAAGATCGCGCGGCGCGGTTACCACATCTATCGCGAATACGGCGTGGATCCGCTGGAGCGGCACCATGTCGATGAAGTCATGACCCGCGACGTGCAGACCATCGACGCCGCCACGCCCCTCTCCGAGGTGCTCGCGAAGCATTTCGGTCCGCAGCAGACGCATCGTGCGTATCCGGTGCTGCGCGACGGCGTTCTCGTCGGGATGCTGGACCGGGCGTCGCTCGGGACGCTGATTGCGGCATCGACCGTGCAGGAAGCGGGCGTGAGCATCGGCGATGCGCTGCAGCGGCAGCAGTCCGGCGCGCCGGCGTTCGCGGTGCCGGGCGAACCCTGCCGGCTGGCCGCGACGCGCCTCGCGGTGCATGAGCTGGAGCGCCTGCCGGTGGTCGCCAGCAAGGAGTCGATGAAGCTCGTCGGCATCGTCTCGCGCAGCGATCTCGTGAAGCCGGCGCGCGCACTTCGACGAGGAGCATCGGCGGGAAAGGTTCTGAGGGTTTCGGCAGACGCAGGCGGCGTTGAAGAAGCACTGAGCGCCGGGGGACGAAACCAAAGAGGAACTTTAGGCCGTCGCGCGTTTCCGAGAGCCAGAGCTTCGTCGCTCACTCTCCCGCAGGAGCAGAGGAAATGCCTCGTTTCCCGCTGAAACGTCCGACGCACGGCTTGCCCCGCGCGCAACGCGCATGACCAGCCGCCGCGCCTTCCTCCGCGCGGCAGCGGCCGCCGGCCTCGCCGTGCCATCCGGCCGCGCCGCACAGGCCGCCGCCGCCACTTTCCCGCAGCCGATGCACAAGCGCCCGATTCCCTCGACGGGCGAACGCTTGCCCGTCGTCGGTTGCGGCACCTGGCGCACCTTCGACGTCGGCGCCGCCGCCCGCCGCCGCGAGCTCGCCGAAGTCCTGCGGGTGCTGTTCGCCGCGGGGGCTCGGTCATCGATTCATCGCCGATGTACGGTTCGTCCGAAGCCGTCGCGGGCGCGCTGCTTGCCGAATCGCACGCGCGCGACAAGGCGTTCATCGCCACCAAGGTCTGGACCGAAGGCCGCGAAGCCGGCATCGCGCAAATGGAGCAATCGATGCGGCTCTGGCGGACCAACCGCATCGACCTCATGCAGATCCACAACCTGCTCGACTGGCGCACGCAGCTCGCCACGCTGCGCGACTGGAAAGCAGCCGGCAAGGTGCGCTATACGGGCGTGACGCACTACACCCCGGGCGCGTTTCCTCAGGTGGAAGCCGTGCTGAGCGCGGAGCGCGTCGATTTCGTGCAGATCAACTACGCCGCCAACGACCGCGACGCCGAAGCGCGTCTTTTGCCGCTCGCCGCCGAGCGCGGCGTGGCGGTGATCGTCAATCAGCCATTCGGCGGCGGATCGCTTCTATCCGGGCTGCGCAACCGGCCCTTGCCAGGCTTCGCGCAGGAGCTCGGCTGTACCTCGTGGGCACAGCTTCTGCTGAAGTTCGTGCTGGGCAATCCCGCCGTAACCTGCGTGATTCCCGGCACGGGCAAGCGCGAATACATGGTCGACAACGTGCACGGGGGTATCGGCGACTATCCGGACGCGGCGATGAGAAAGCGCATCGCCGACGCCGTCGCGTGAGGAGGAGACCGTGAGCGATCCCTACAACCTGCAGCGTTTCGTCGACGCGCAGGAAAACGTCATCGACGACGTGCGCGCCGAGCTTGCCGCGGGCCGCAAGCGCACGCACTGGATGTGGTTCATCTTTCCGCAGATCGCCGGTCTCGGGCACAGCGCGATGGCGCAGCACTACGCGATCTATTCGCGCGACGAAGCCCGGGCCTATCTCGCGCATCCGGTGCTGGGCGCGCGGCTCGTCGAGCTGACGGGCATCGTCAACGGCGTGCAGGGGGGCGCGGTGTCGACGAGATTTTCGGGTATCCGGACGACATGAAATTCCATTCGTCGATGACCCTCTTCGCGCACACCGCCGACGATCCCGACATCTTTCACGAAGCACTGCGCCGCTACTTCGAAGGCCAGCCCGACGACGCCACGCTTGCACTTCTGCAATGACGGGCGGGTCCGTTGCGTTGTTCGAAACGTTCGGAGTCGCCACAGGAGCCCGGGCCACGAGTGAGCCCCAAGGACCGCACGTTCGCACTCGTGCAGTGCACGCGATGCGTCCGTACGCCGCTTCTGCAAAAACCACGATAAACGTTCAAACTTCTACCGCGCCGGAAGCTTGAATCGCGCATCTGCATTGAACCGGTTTTTGCCCAACCCTTTGAGGAATCGAACAATGAAATCGAAACTCGTGGCACTGCTCGTTGCATCATCGGCACTCGGCCTGACTTCCATGGCGTCCTTCGCCCAGGTCGCGGGCGCTAAGCCGCTCGGCGTATCGGTCGAGGTCTCGACGGCCATCATCGATGGCTGGAGCGTCAAAAAATCCATCCTCAACAAGACCATCGTGAACGAGCAGGGACAGAAAGTCGGTGTGATCCATGACATCATCGTCGCGCCGGACAAGTCGGTTTCGTTCGCGATCATCGCGGCGAACCAGTTCCTCGGCGTGTCGCATCACGACGTCGCGATTCCGATCGAGCAACTCGATGCGAAGGACGGCAAGTTTGTGCTCGCGGGCGCGACCAAGGCGGCGATCAAGGCGCTGCCGGAGTTCCAGTACAACAAGGTGAAGGCGACGCCGGCGCCGCGCGCGGAATTCGAGCATCATTGATCGGTCGTTTCGCAGGAAGGGGCGGCCCTGCGCCGCCTCCATCCCACGCGCTGCTCAACCTTCCAACGGAGCCCGCCGATGTTCAGAGCACTCATGCTCGACAAACAGGACGACCGCACGGTCGCGTCCATTCAGTCGATCGACGAAACCCGCCTGGCTTCATCCACCGACGGCGACGTGCTCGTGCGCGTCGAATACTCCACGCTCAACTACAAGGATGCCCTTGCGATCACGGGCAAGGGTCCGGTCGTGCGCAAATGGCCGATGGTGCCGGGCATCGACTTCGCGGGGGTCGTCGAGTCGAGTTCGCATCCGGATCACAAGCCCGGCGACCAGGTCGTGCTGAACGGCTGGGGCGCGGGCGAGACGCATTGGGGCGGGCTCGCGCAGAAGGCGCGCGTGCCTGGCGATCATCTGATCCCCTTGCCCGCGAAGATCACCACGCGCCAGGCAATAGCCGTCGGCACGGCCGGCTATACGGCGATGCTGTGCGCCCAGGCGCTGGAAAAGCACGGCCTCAGTCCGAAAGACGGCGACGTGCTCGTGACCGGCGCGAACGGCGACGTCGGCAGCTTCGCGGTCGCGATTCTGGCGAAGCGCGGATTCCGCGTGATCGCGTCGACGGGCCGTCCCGGGGAAGCCGCGCGGCTGCGCGAGCTGGGCGCGGCGGATATCGTCGAGCGTTCGACGCTGTCCGAGCCGGGCAAGCCGCTGCAGAAGGAACGCTGGGCGGCGGCGGTCGACTGCGTCGGCAGCCATACGCTCGCGAACGTCTGCGCGAGCCTGCGCTACGGCGGCGCGGTGGCCGCCTGCGGGCTCGCGCAGGGCATGGATCTTCAGGCGACCGTCGCGCCGTTCATCCTGCGCGGCGTCGCGCTGCTGGGCGTCGACAGCGTCTATGTGCCCCCGCGCGGCGCATCGCGGCGTGGGATGCGATCGCCGACGAAGTGCCGGTGGCGACCATCGAAAGCGTCGCGACGCAGATTGCCCTCGCCGAGACGCCCGAGGTCGCCGCGCGTCTGTTGCGCGGAGAAGTGAAGGGGGCGCGTAATCGTCGATGTGAACGCCTGAGCTCGCATCGGAACGTGCTCCGGCTTTCGGCGCTGGCCGGCGACAGGTCCGGCTCCTGCAGACCGTTTCCATACCATGGCCGTTCGGCAATACTGAACGTTCGTGCCCGTCCCGTTCAACAACTATCCCGAACCCATGCCCGATCTGCTCGACTACCGCACGCCCGAATTCGAAGCCGCGCTCGCGGCGCTCCCGCCAACGCCCGCCAGCGGCCTCGCTACCGACGAAAACTACTGGCACGCGGTGCGCGGCCTGTATCGCCAGTCGGACGAGTTGATCAATCTGGAGAACGGCTTCTGGGGGGCGATGGCCGAGCCGGTCAAGGCGATGTTTCAGCACTGGACCGAGCGCGTGAACCGCGAGACGACCCTGCTCATCCGACGGCACTACATGCCGCTGCACGACGGCCTGCGCGAGCGCGTCGCCGCAGCGATAGGCTGCGCGGCCGAGGAAATCGAGCTGACGCGCAACGCGACCGAGGCGCTGCTCGCGCTCATCAGCGGCTACAACCGCCTGTCGCCAGGCGATACCGTGCTTTACAGCGACCTCGATTACCCGTGCTGCAAGGACGCGATGGAATGGCTGCGCGAGCGGCGCGGCGTGACGCCCGTGCGCATCGCGATTCCCGAGCCGGCAACGCACGAGAGGGTTATCGAGACTTACGCCGAAGCGTTGCGCGCGCATCCGCGCACGCGCCTCCTGCTGCTGTCGCATGTGTGCTTCGCGACGGGTCTCGTGATGCCGGTCGCAGACCTCTCGGCGATGGCAAAGGATGCGGGCGCGGACGTGATCGTCGACGCCGCGCACTCGTGGGGGCAGCTGGACTTCGACGTGCCGCATCTGAACGCGCCGTTCACGGCGCTCAATCTTCACAAGTGGATCGGCGCGCCGCTCGGCTGCGGCGCGATCTATATCCGCCGAGGACACGTCGCGTCAATCGATCCTTATCTCGGCGACCGCACCTGGCCCGCCGACGACATCCGCGCGCGCGTGCACACCGGCTCGCCGAACTTCGCCGCGTGGTTCACGGTGCCGGCGGCGCTCGACGCGCACCGGCGCATCGGGGCGCACGCGAAGGAAGCGCGTCTGCGGGCGCTGCGCGATGCGTGGGCGGAGCCGGCGCGGGTTATCGAAGGCGTGCAGATCCTGACGCCGGACGACCCCGCGATGAGCGCGGGCATCACGGCCTTCCGGCTGAAGGGCCACACGACGAAAGCCGCCTGCGATGCGATCGTCGCCGCGCTGCGCGAGCGCTTCGGCGTGTTCACCGTGGCGCGCACCGGTCCCGATGCGGGCGACGTGGTGCGCGTCACGCCGGGCGTCTTCTCGCGGATGGAGGACGCGAAGCGTCTGCTCGAAGGCATCGCCTCGCTCGCGCGCGAATCGAAGTAGGCGCTATCCCGCGACAGGCCGTGCGTCGAGCTGCTCGACCAATCGCCCGAGCACTTCCGAGCAAGGCGCTTCGACCTTAGCGCGAGGAGTGCATTGGCGCGCGTCCTGCCGATGTTGATGGCCGCGATCGGCTTGCCGTGCTTCGCGGCCAATTCGCAGAAGCGATAGCCGGAATACACCATCAGCGACGAGCCGCTTTCAGCATCCGCTGCACTGCCGCGCGCGTATGCCGCTCGCCGCATTCCATGCAGCGCACACGCTCGATATTGCCGTGCAGTTCGATGACGTCCGGATTGCCTGCCCGCGTGTGCAGCCCGTCGACGTTCTGCGTGACGAGCCGATGCACCCGCGAGCGCGCCGCCAGCGCCCGCAGCGCATGATGCGCGGCGTTGGGCCGCGCATTCTGAACCACCGGCCAGCCGATGAGACTGCGCGCCCAGTAGCGGCGCCGCGCGTAGTCGGAGCCGAGGAAGTCCTTCAGCAGAATCGGCGCGCGGCCGGTGCGCTGGCCCTCGCGGTCGCGATAACAGGGAATGCCCGATTCCGTGCTGATGCCCGCGCCCGACAGCACGAACAGCCGCGGATGCCGTTCGACGAATTCATGGAGTTGCTGCACTTGCGATCCCTTTGCGCGTGTGGGATGCGCTTCATCTTCGTGGAAATATAAGGCGAAACCGGGCCGACTGCCTTACGTCAAACCGGCCGATTATGGCCTTACCAATTTTACAATATTGAAATTGGCTTGACCAAATCATCGTGCATCGTTAGATTGTCGGACGCGCCCACTCCAATGACACCACGAGACAAGCATGCTGACCGTCATCTGCGACCCCCCCGGAACCCTCAAAGCCGAGCAGCGCGAGCAGCCGCGGCGCGGCGAGAACGAAGTGCTGCTGCGCGTAAAGCGCGTCGGCGTGTGCAGCACGGACCTGCACATCTTCACCGGGAATCAGCCGTATCTTTCCTATCCGCGCGTCATGGGCCACGAGCTCTCCGGCGTGATCGAAGCGGACGCGGCGAGCGGCCTGAAGGCGGGCGACACTGTTTACGTGATGCCCTATCTGTCGTGCGGCAAGTGCATCGCTTGCCGTCAGGGCAAGACCAACTGCTGCGTGAACATCCAGGTGCTCGGCGTGCATCGCGACGGCGCCTTCACCGAATATCTGAACCTGCCCACGCAATTCGTCCACAAGGCCGAAGGCGTCACGCTCGATCAGGCATCAGGCCGCGATGGTCGAATTCCTCGCGATCGGCGCGCACGCCGTGCGCCGCGCCGACGTGAAGCCGGGTCAACGGGTGCTGGTCGTCGGCACGGGGCCGATCGGCATGGCGGCCATCACCTTCTCGCGTCTGCGCGGCGCAAATGTCACGGCGCTCGACACGCGCGAGAATCGCCTGGCGTTCCGCAAGCGCGAGCTAAAGGCGGACGCCACCGTGCAGATCGGCGAGCACGACAAGGACCAGCTCTCGAAGCTCACGAACGGCGAATTCTTCGATGTCGTGTTCGACGCGACCGGCAACCCGCGCGATGGAGCGCGGCTTCGAGTTCATCGCCCACGGTGGCAAGTACGTGCTGGTGTCGATCGTGCCGGACCGCATCTCCTTCGCCGATCCCGAGTTCCACAAGCGCGAGGCGACGCTGCTGGCGAGCCGTAACGCGACGCCCGAGGACTTCGAGACCGTGCTCGACGCAATGCGCCGTGGCGAAGTGCCGACCGACGCGCTCAACACGCATCGCCTGACGCTCAGTGACGTGCCCGAGCGCTTCTCGTCGCTGCTCGATCCGAAGGAGGGCGTCGTGAAGGCGATCGTCGAGTGCTGATGATTCAGTCCGGCGCGCCGCTTGCAAAGCGCGGCCGCCCTTGCGCTTCGTGCCACGGCTCGGCGCTCCTGCACCAGATTTCGTACTGTGGCGGATAGAGGCCGGTTTCATCGAAGATGCCGGTCGGCACTTCGATTTCGTCCACGCCGTCGAACGCCAGATAAACCGGCGAACCGCACACCGGGCAATGGTGCCGCCTGCCCGTCGCCGAACTCTCCCATGCGAGCGTGTCGCCCGATACCTCGACTGCATCGCGTTCGAAGATCGCATAGACGCTGAACGGCGCGCCATGGATGCGCCGGCACGTCATGCAGTGGCACAGGTTCACTTCCTTCGGCGTGCCGCTGACGCGCACGCGAACCGCGCCGCATGCGCATCGTACTTCGTGAATCGGCTGAGGATTCATGTGTTCTCCCCAAACGGCATCGCGAGCGGCAAGGTGGTTCGCCGGGCGTCGCCGTGTCGGGCTGTTGCGCTAGCCGCGACGCAAAGCGCGCCCGAGGCAATCGGGGGCGTCGCGCTTCATCGCACGAAGTATCCGCGGTTTCTGCATGCAGTCGCCGTAGGCGCGCCAGTAGCGCACCATCGGCGGCTCAGGCGGAGGCAGCGGCGGCATTTTCATATCGCCGCTCAGGATGGCATCGGACGCGCCGGATGCGGCGATCGCACCGGATGCCGGCATCGCCGCCGATGCGCCCTGCGGCGCGGAGGCGCCCGCGACCGCCGCAGCCGATGCACCCGATGCCGCGACCGCCGCCGAAGCCGGAGCCGCAGCGGATGCACCTGAGGCGCCTGAGGCGCCCGGCGGCAACGGCGGCTCGACCGGGCGCGGCGGCGTGAGCGGGCGTGTTTCGTGCATGGTTTCTCGCGCAGGCGCCTGCGGTTCGCGCGCCATGTTCACTTTCGTCGTCTGATTGGCGTAGGCGTAGCAGGCCGCCGTGTCGATCGACTGCTGCCACGCGCTCTGACTGCGTCCGGGCACAGTGAGCGGCTGCTGGGCGAATGCGGCGCCAGAGGCCGCGGGCAAAGCGATTCCCGCGTAAGTGGAAAGTCTCATTGGCTTGCTGTTCCCCGATGCGGTGTTATTAGTCGTTGCAGGTCGCGCGACGCCCGTCTCGTGTGAGACGCGCGTCGCGAGACAGGCGGCGCGGGTCTGCGCCGGGCCTGTGTCAAGGATACCGCTGCCACGCAAGCTTCCACGCCAGAAGCACCGCCATCTTCCGCCATTCCTGAGAAACTCAATGTATTCAGGCGATTTTTCCTTCAACACATACCCCATCGATTCCGCACGGCGAGTGAGATTGTTCAGGACACGCTGACGGTAGCGTTCCTCGTAATATGCGGCGCCTGGAT
>LFJH01000043.1 GCA_001189335.2 Candidatus Paraburkholderia schumanniana | reverse complement strand
CGAAAATGCGGTTGCTAAAAACGGCAAAAAACCGCAATCTTGAAACCGTTCGAATCCGCGTTTTACCCTGTTTCTGCTGGCGCCATTACGCCGCCCATCCCCGGCTCCATTACGCCGCCCCGTGACAACGCCGGCTTCTCGCGCATCTGGCTGCAGGACATTCTGCGCGGCCGGCTCGGCTTCAACGGCGCGATTTTCAGCGACGATCTTTCCATGGAAGCGTCGCGCGCCGGCGGCACACTCACCGAGGCCGCGACCGCCGCGCTCACGGCGGGCTGCGACATGGTGCTGATCTGCAATCAGCCGGATGAAGCGGGCCGCGTGCTGCGGCAGTTGCGCTACCACGCCGTCGAAGGCGTCGGAGCAGCGCATCAAGCAGATGCGACCGCGCGGCGAGGCGTTGCGCTGGAGCAAGCTGCAGGCGCACGCCGACTATCAGGCCGCCCGCGCGCTCGTCAAGGAAATGCTCGGTTGAATCCGAGCCGCCGCAGTCGAAAAAAAGCCACGGAGTCCGTGGCTTTTTTGCATGAAGACTTGAATCACGAGGATTCCAGCTTCATCCGCTGCAGCTTGTTGTAGAGCGTCTTGGGACTGATGCCGAGCAGGGTCGCCGCGCGATGGCGCGTGCCGCCGACCGCCTCCAGCGTCGCGCGGATCAGCATGTCCTCGACGTCCGCGAGCGCCGTGCCCACCGTCACCTGCACGCTGCTGCCGTTCAGGCCGCGCCCGCCCAGTCCGCTGCGCTCATCGACGCGCAGTGTTTCGATCGTCTCGCCCGACGCGTGATAGGCCCGCCGCACGCGCTCCCGCATCTCGCGCACGTTGCCCGGCCATTCAGTCGCGAAGCACTCGCGAATGAACGCGGGACTGATGCGCTTCGGCGATCCGCTCGTGATCCCGGCGATGTGATTCTCGCGATTGAGCTCGTCGACAAGCGTCTCGGCGATCAGCGCGATGTCGTCGTCGCGCTCGCTCAGCGGCGGCATCATGATCGACGAGGCGGAGAGGCGCTGAAACAGGTCTTCGCGCATCGCGCCGCTTGCGACCGCTTCGCGCATCGGCGTGCGGGAGGCGGCGATCAGGCGGAAGTCGGTCATGATGCGGTTGCTGCCGCCGACCCGCATGAAAGTCTGCGAGTCGAGCGCGCGCAGAAGCGCTTCCTGTTGCGCGGCCGGCAAGGAATCGATCTGGTCGAGAAAGAGCGTGCCGCCGCCCGCCTGCTCGAGCAGGCCAGGCTCGCGGTTCTCCGCGCCCGCGAACGCGTTGCGCTCGTGGCCGAAGAGAATGCTTTCCATCGAGCGCTGCGCGCCTTCGCCGACATTGCGCTGAGCGGAGCAGTCGAAGTTGATGAAGGGGCCCTTGCGTCGGCGGCTCAGCTGATGGATGGTGCGCGCCGCGATCTTCTTGCCCGTGCCAGGATCGCCGCAGATCAGCACGGCGGCTTCGGTGGGCGCGGTGTGCTCGATGAGATCGTAGACCTGCTGCATCGCCGGGCTGCGGCTGATCATGTCGCCGAAGTGGCCGAAATCGCGCAGCGTCGAGCGCAGCGACTGGACTTCCTCGGTGAGTTCATACGGTCGCGGAATGCGCGCGAGCAGGCTGCGCAGGCGCGGAATGTTGACCGGTTTCAGCAAATAGTCCCAGATGCCGTGCCGCAAACCCTCGATCGCGCTCTCGACCGTCGCGTTGCCGGTCGTCACGATGACGGGCAACGCGCCGTCGGGCGGTTGCGAGGGCAGGCTCGGCAACAGATCCAGCCCGCTGCCGTCCGGTAGATTCAGGTCGATCAGCACGACGTCCGGAATGAAGCGCGTAAGGGCAGAGCGCGCTTCGGCGAGCGTCGTGGCGGTATCGACGGAAAAGCCGTCTGCCGTCAGGATCGCGGACAGGCCTGAGAGGCTATTGGGATCGTCTTCGACAATCAGTGCGTGTGGCATGGCGGACCAACGTATCAAAGTGGACTGTAATGCACCGCTGCCGCATGTCGCCTTGCTGGCGCGGCACGGCGCTCCGGCGTGTCGTTGGCGGGAAGCGCTGCCTCGGCCTCGGGCGCGCGACCTGCGGCGTTTTTTGTCCCGCGTTACTCGTTCGTTATTTTGACCATCGAGCGCATCAATGGGGCCTGAGGTGCAGATCGTTGCTGACGGATTGCATGCCCGGCACGCCGTGCGTCACGGCAAGCGCCTTCTGAATCTGCTCCTCCGAATCCACGTACCCGGACAATTGCACGACACCGCGATACGTTGCGACGCTCATCGGCAACGATCTCAGCGCCGGATCCGCGACGATTGCCTGCTTTACCCGGGCGGCAAGCGCGGCGTCATCGTTGGCGAGGCTGCCCGGCGCCGTCGCATTCGTCGTGGCGCTGTTGGTCGCGGGGGCCGTCGACTTGCAGCCGGCGACGAACACGAACGCGGACAACGCGAGCGCCGCGGCGATCGACAACCGGCTTTCGGTGTAAGGCGCGTTGTGCATGTCGGTTCCGAGAATCCTGATCTATGCTTAGGGCAGGAACCATGCCACCCAGTTAATTTTTCCGATGGGACCGGCTTGCCGCGCCGATACTCGGTTTTCCCGGTCAATCGATGCCTCCATTAAACGGGGCGCGACCGGTAAAGTTTGCCTGAATTTGTCAAAAAAATCATGCAAAAGAAAAAGCGCCCGCAAGGGGCGCTTTTCGGATGAAAGACCGGCGGCGGATCACATCGCTCGCGTCCTTTTTCGCACATGCGGGCGTAAGTGTTATGCGCGGCTGCGGTACTTGTTCGTGCGGGTGTCGATTTCGATCTTGTCGCCGATGTTGCAGAACAGCGGCACTTGCAATTCAAAGCCGGTATTCAGCTTGGCGGTCTTCAGCACCTTGCCCGACGACGTGTCGCCCTTGACGGCCGGTTCGGTGTAGACGATTTCGCAAACAAGCGTGGTCGGCAGTTCGACCGAAATGGCCTTTTCGTTGTAGAACACGACTTCGCACGCCATGCCGTCTTCGAGGTAGTTGAGCGCGTCACCCATCATTTCGGCTTCGACTTCGTACTGGTTGTAGTCGGCGTCCATGAAGACGTACATCGGGTCGGCGAAGTACGAGTAGGTCACTTCCTTGCGGTCGAGCACGACGACGTCGAACTTGTCGTCCGCCTTGTATAGGGTTTCCATGCCTGCGTTCGTCAGCAGGTTCTTGAACTTCATCTTCACGACCGCGGCGTTGCGGCCCGACTTGTTGTACTCGGCGCGCTGCACGACCATGGCATCGTTGCCGATCATGACGACGTTGCCGACGCGGAGTTCTTGTGCGGTCTTCATAAAACTGGGTCCTGTACGAATGGATTTGGCTTGATGCCTGGAATGAATCGATCGGACGGCGGCGCTGCCTCGGTTTTTACTGCTGCCCGCCGTGCCGGAGATCTTGCTAACGGAAGATTGACCGTTTCGGCCGATTTGCGGCGCGGTACGTGACCGGTTGTGGTACTGGATGATATCGCGGCCCGCTTCCTCGGATAACCGCTTATTTTAACTGAGCTTTTGCTTATTTGACCAGTGCAGGGGCGCGGGCCGGATCCGCTGCGGGATTCATCGGCGCGTCATGCGTGCGGCGACGTGCGCCGCGAGGTTGCCCGCGAGATCGCCGATGCTCGCCAGCTCCTCCGCCCAGCGTGCCACGCGCGCTTCCAGAGCCGGCCGATGGCGCCGGAGCTCGGCCCAGTCGGGCGTGCCCGCGCCGTTCCACGCATGCCAGAAACGTGTGACGGCATTGCGCGCGGCGGGGGCAAGCGCCCGTGTGTAGTGCGCGAGAGCCGCATCGAGTTTGGGCACGTGAGCGTCGTCGGCCTGCGGATAGATGTGCCAGACGAAGGGCTTGTTCGCCCATTGCGCGCGCACGAAGGAATCCTCGCCGCGCACGAAGTTGATGTCGGCGGCCCACAGGAGCTCGTCGAAACGCGGCTGCTCGACGAAGCCGAGCGCGTAAGCCTGCAACGCGCCCGCGCGCGCCGACATGCCCGCCGTGAAGCCCGGCAGGCCGAAAAAGCGCGCGAGCGCACCGGAGATGCGGCCTTCCGGGACGAGCAGTACGACCGGTGCATCGCCGTCGCACCATTGCGCGAGCAGGGCGTCGGCCGATGGATTCTCGTAGGCGAACAGCGATACCACCGTCTGCTCGTCGCCGGGCCGCTCGATGCCCACGCGCTCGCGCCACCACGACGCCGCATCGAAGCGTTCGCGCCGCGCGTCGAGATCGCGCTCCTTCAGCACGCCGCCGGTACCCGCGCCGAGTCCCGGGAAGAAGAAGCTCTTTTCGAGCGGAAAGCGCGGATGCGGCGACGGACGCATGTGGAAATCGGCGACCCAGTCCTCGCCGCTCAGATATTCGAGGTTGATCCAGACGGGCTTCGGATCGCGGCGCGCCATCGCGGCGATGTAGACATGCGGCAGCTCGCAGGCGAACGCCTCGATCACGACATCGGCGATGCTCAGCGTGTCGCCCGCGTGCGCCGGCGCGCGCCAGTACTCGATCACGACGCCCATCGCTTCCTGTCGTGGGAGCGTCGCGTCGACCTCGGGACATAGCGCGTGGAAAACCGTCAGGTCGTCGACGAACAGCCGCACGCGCCAGCCGTGCTCGGCGCACAACTGGCGTGCGAGGCGCCAGCAGACGCCGATGTCGCCGAAATTGTCGATCACGGCGCAGAAGATGTCGCAGGCGAGTTGCTGGGCGCCCGGAACCTTGGACGGAGGCGTGGACATGAGACGTTGGCGCGCGGCGTAATGTTCTAAACTGACAATTTTAAGATACCGCCCGCGGACCGGCGCGCTGCGCGCTCATCCCCACGAACGGTTTTCGCCACGCTCTACCGCGATTTTCGCTGCATGACTGATTCCGCCTCGCACGAACCCGCTCAAGATCCCGATTGCGCGGATTTCGACCCGAAAAAGACGCTCCTCCAGCTGCCGAATCTGCCCGGCGTGTACCGCTATTACGACGCGGACGGCAACGTGCTCTACGTCGGCAAGGCACGCAATCTGAAGAAGCGCGTGTCGAGCTACTTCACGAAGACGCTGCTTTCCCCGCGGATTGCGATGATGGTCACGCGCATCCGCAAGATCGAGACGACCGTCACGCGCTCGGAAGCCGAAGCGCTGCTGCTCGAAAACAACCTGATCAAGGCGCTCACGCCGCGCTACAACATACTCTTTCGCGACGACAAGTCGTATCCGTTCCTCAAGCTGACCGGTCACAAGTTCCCGCGCATGGCGTACTACCGCGGCGCGGTGGACAAGAAGAAACAGTACTTCGGCCCGTTCCCGAGCGCATGGGCAGTGCGCGAGAGCATCCAGATCCTGCAGCGCGTGTTCCAGTTGCGCACCTGCGAGGACTCCGTGTTCAACAACCGCACGCGGCCGTGCCTGCTGCATCAGATCGGGCGCTGCACGGCGCCGTGCACCGGGCTCATCAGCGAGGAGGATTACGCGCGGGACGTGTCGAACGCGTCGCGCTTCCTGCTCGGCCGTCAGGGCGAAGTGATGAAGGAGCTCGAGCAGAAGATGCACGCCTTCGCCGCCGATCTGAAGTTCGAGCAGGCGGCGGCCGTGCGCAACCAGATGAGCTCGCTATCGACCGTGCTGCATCAGCAGGCGATCGAAGTCGGGGGCCAAAGTGATGTCGACATCCTCGCGGTCGTCGCACTCGGCGGCAAGGTCTGCGTGAATCTCGCGATGGTGCGCGGCGGACGGCATCTCGGCGACAAGGTGTATTTCCCCGCGCATGTCGAGAGCGCGATGGCGCTCGATGAAGAAGACGACCTGCCGGAAGTGGCGGATGTCGAAGAGAATCGGCCGGACGCGCCCGTCGATGTGCCGCCGTCCGATGTCGAAGCGATCGTGCAGGCGGCCGAAGAGGACGCGAAAGCCCCCGACTTTCCCGCGGAGCCGAACACAGAAGCCGACTCCCGCGAAGGCGCGCTCGAATCCGAAGTGCTCGAAGCGTTCATGGCGCAGCATTACATCGGCAATCGCGTGCCGCCGGTGCTCGTGGTGAGTCACGCGCCGTCCAGCCGCCAGCTCGTCGATCTGCTTATCGAGCAGGCGGGGCACAAGGTGACGCTACTGCGCCAGCCGCAAGGGCAAAAGCGCGTGTGGCTCTCGATGGCCGAGCAGAACGCGAAGCTCGCGCTAGCGCGGCTCTTGTCGGAGCAAGGCTCGCAGCAGGCGCGCACGCGCTCGCTCGCCGACACGCTCGGCATGGAGATGGACGATCTCGCGCAACTGCGCATCGAATGCTTCGACATCAGTCATACGATGGGCGAGGCGACGCAGGCGTCGTGCGTCGTGTATCACCATCACAAGATACAGACGAGCGAGTACCGGCGCTACAACATCGCCGGCATCACGCCCGGCGACGACTACGCCGCGATGCGCCAGGTGCTCACGCGCCGCTACGAGAAGATGGTCGCGCAGGCCGCCGCCAACGCCAACGACGAAGCGACGACCCTCCAATCCGACGATGCCGCCGACCCCAACCTCACCCCCGATGTCGCCGAACCGGTCGCCGCGGGCGGCACGCTGCCGAACATCATGCTGATCGACGGCGGCAAGGGACAGGTCGAGATCGCGCGGCAGGTGTTCTCCGAGCTCGGGCTCGATCACGGCATGCTGGTCGGTGTCGCGAAGGGAGAAGGGCGCAAGGTGGGTCTGGAGACGCTCGTCTTCGCGGACGGACGGCCCGCGCTGGAACTCGGCAAGGAAAGCGCCGCGCTCATGCTGGTCGCGCAGATCCGCGACGAGGCGCACCGCTTCGCCATCACCGGCATGCGCGCCAAGCGGGCGAAGGCGCGCCAGACTTCGCGGCTGGAAGAGCTGGAAGGCGTCGGCGCGAAACGTCGCCAGCGGCTGCTGTCGCGCTTCGGCGGATTGCGCGGCGTGCAGGCGGCGAGCGTCGAGGACCTGGCGAGCGTGGAAGGCATATCTCTTGCGCTCGCGCAGCAGATTTATCGTCAGTTGCATTGAGCCGCGGCGTGTGAACCGGCGCGCGCCGCATCCGGCCGCTGCCTTGTGAGCGCGGGGTCGACGCGGCACAATGGCGGCTCCCTTACATGTTCCTCACTCGCTGATCGCCCATGCCGTTCAATCTACCGATCTTTCTGACGTGGCTGCGAATCGTGCTGATTCCGCTCGTCGTGGGCGTGTTCTATCTGCCGGACATGATGATGAGCCCGGAGCATCGCAACCTGCTCGGCATGCTCATCTTCGTGCTCGCCGCGCTCACCGATTGGTTCGACGGCTTTCTCGCGCGCAAGCTCAATCAGCCCTCGGCGTTCGGCGCGTTCCTCGATCCCGTCGCCGACAAGCTGATGGTCACCGCCGCGTTGCTCGTGCTCGTGCAACTGTCGCGCCTGAACGCGGTGATCGCGCTCATCATCGTCGGGCGCGAGATCACGATCTCGGCGCTGCGTGAATGGATGGCGCAGATCGGCGCATCGAAGAGCGTCGCGGTGAATCAGCTCGGTAAGTTCAAGACCGTGTGCCAGATGGTAGCCATTCCGATGCTGCTGTTCTATGGGCCGCTTAAGATCGTCGGCACGCAATGGGTGATTGACACGCGCGTGTGGGGCCTGTGGTTCATCGATGTCGCGGCGTTCCTCACCGTCTGGTCCATGCTTTACTACATGAAGCTCGCGTGGCCGCAGATTCGCGAGCGCGGCGGCATGCTGTGAACGTCGTATGAACCAAGGCGACGCAAAAGCGCGCGCACATCGCGAAAATTGCGTCGACGCGAAAAATTCCTCTCACAAAACAGTTGACAGGCCTCTTTAGCTTCTACATAATCTTATTTTTCTGATGCACGGCGCGACGCAACAAGCAAAGCGCAGCAAAGGAACCGGTAGCAGAAGTCAAGCAAATGCGGGAGTAGCTCAGTTGGTAGAGCGCAACCTTGCCAAGGTTGAGGTCGCGAGTTCGAGACTCGTCTCCCGCTCCAGTCAAAGGGAAGCCAAGCTTCCCTTTTTGTTTGGTGAACTAAGCCGGCATCACGACCGGCAGCCGGAACCGCATACGGCGCGGTAGCAAAGCGGTTATGCAGCGGCCTGCAAAGCCGTTTAGACCGGTTCGACTCCGGTCCGCGCCTCCGCTCGAAAGCCCTGATTCGTCAGGGCTTTTTCTTTATCTGGCGGCGCCGCGCGACCTCGATTTTCGCGTGCCATCGCCGCGCGGCATAATCTCGGTACTCTCAGCACCCCGATTCCGATGACCGATCACCTCTCCCGGCTCGAATGGCGCTGGAAGCCGTTCGCCGATCTCACGACCGCCGAGGTCTACGACATGCTCGCCGCGCGCAGCGCCGTGTTCGTCGTCGAGCAGAACTGCGTGTATGGTGACATCGAGGGGCTCGATGTCGACGCATGGCACCTCTTCGCGTATGGCGAAAGGCGAAGCCGGCAAGCGACCCGCCCTCGCGGGCTACCTGCGCGTGCTGCTGCCGGGCTACCCTGACGAAAACGAGAAGGACGTGCGCATCGGCCGCGTGCTGACCACCGCGAAGTTCCGCGGCCTCAAACTCGGCAACGCGATGCTCGAGCGCGTGCTCGAACGCATCCTGAAGCAGTGGCCCGACGATCCGATCAGCCTGCACGCGCAGGCGCATCTGCAGCGCTTCTACGGCGCGTTCGGCTTCGTGCCCTCGTCGGGCGTTCACGACGAGGACGGCATTCCGCACGTGTGGATGCGCCGTCCCGGCTTCGGCTCATGAAGCCGTCGCCTTCGTGCCGGTGAGCGGCGCGCCCGCGCGCTCACGCTCCTTTCTCAGGCGCGATCTCGCCGACAGCCGCATCCAGTGACGCAGCGCGATCAGCGCGCCGATCACGCTCATCATCGATCCCGGAATCCAGAGCAACAGGCCGCCGATCTGCTGGTCGCGCATCGGCGTGATCCACGTGAACGCGCGGCCGCAGATCGAGTAGATCGGATACAGCTCGTGCGGCGTGAAGAAGATGTACGCGCCGAGGATGATCTGCGGCGGAATCGCGGCGATCACGACGAGAATCCGCCTGCCGGGCGCAAGCCGCGCCGGCGGCGCGGGACGAGGATCGAGCACGAGCCACCAGAAGAGCAGGCCGTCGATCACCATGCTCCAGTTCATCACGCGATAGAGCCGGTAATCGAGCATCGCTTTGAAGTGGATGGGCGAGAGCAGCCAGAAGTAGATCAGGCCGACGAACAGCACCACCGCGACCGCCGGGTTGAACACGATATCGAAGAACGTGCGCACGACGCGCGTTTGCGTGGCCGGCCGCAACCACCGCTGCCGCCACGCGAACAGCACGCCCGCGCGCAATGCCGCGCCCGGATACGACAGTGCGATCAGAAACGGCCCGAGATGATGCAGCACGAGATGCTGCAGTCGATGCATAAAGAACTCGTGCTCGAAGAAATAGTCGAGCCGGGTATGCAGCGCGACGTATAACGCGACGAGGCCGATCCAGAACGCGAGGCGCCTCGCGCCCGACACGCGCGCATGCCGCGCCCCGCGCGCGAAGAGCACGGCGGCGGCGAGCACCGCGATCAAGACCGTCGGCGAAGGCTCCCACGGATCAAGCCAGTAAAGAAGCGTGCTCATTGTCAGGCGTCCTTCGCGTGGATCACGCGCTTCAGATCGGTCGCGATGGCGTCGATCGAATCGTGATCGGTGGCGAGCAGGCGGGCGTGGCCGGCGGCATCGAAGATATAGACGGTGGAGCTGTGCGTGACTTCGTATGCGCCGCTCGGATCACGTTTCTCCATCTGATACGCGACGCGATAACGCTGTGCGACCGATTCGATCGCGCGCTCCGTGCCCGTCAGGCCGACGGCGTGCTTGTCGTCGAAGGCGCGCACGTAGGCGCGCAGAAGCGCTGGCGTGTCGCGCGCGGGATCGACCGAGATGAACACGATGCGCGCCTTGTCCGCATCCGGCCCCACGCGCTGCAGGACCTGCATGAGCCGCGCCATCGTTTCCGGGCAAACATCCGGACAGTGCGTGTAGCCGAAGTAGACAAGTGTGGTCCTGCCCTCGAAGGACTGCCCCGTGACGGGCGCGCCGCCGTCGTCGACGAGCGAGAAATCCAGATCGGGCAGATGGCCGGATACATCGGTGAGGTGCCACAGCTCGGCGGGCTTCGAGCAGGCGGTGAGCGCGCAGAACGAGAGAAGTGCGGCGGCGAGTCGCGGGCGCATCGGAGGCGTGCGCCGCGTGCGCGCGGGAAGGAACGAAGCGTGCATCGGGACGTGCGTTGCAGGATGATTCAGTTGCGGTACGTCGCAAAATACACGCCTTTTGCGGTAGGGCCAGCGCACCATCGTGCTTTCGG
Source organism: Candidatus Paraburkholderia schumanniana (assembly GCA_001189335.2). Taxonomy (GTDB): domain Bacteria; phylum Pseudomonadota; class Gammaproteobacteria; order Burkholderiales; family Burkholderiaceae; genus Caballeronia; species Caballeronia schumanniana. The sequence goes on along the minus strand of LFJH01000043.1, from coordinate 5,219 downwards.
ACCATTTTTGAGACGATTTGCCGCATGCTCTAAGCGTATCGAAAGAGCATGCAGATCAGTCCGTAAGGTCTGAGCTTTCTTAACCGAAAGCCCTCGCGCGGTAAGATGTGCAATCCTCGTGCGTGAAAGAATGCGTTCACGCGGCGCGGTCCGCGCCACATCACAGGCAAACCACAGGCCCAAGATCGATGCAAATTCTTCCCGATTCCCTGTCTCTTGCCGAGACCGCCTTTTTCTTCGATTTCGACGGCACGCTCGTCGAACTTGCCTCCACGCCCGACAGCATCTTCGTGCCGCGCTCGGTTCCCGATATCCTCGCCGCGCTCAGGCGCGCGACCAACGGCGCGGTCGCGGTGGTATCGGGGCGGGGCATCGACAATATCGACTCGTTCCTGCAGATGTCCGATCTGCCCGTCGCCGGCATGCACGGCGCGGAGCGGCGCAATTCGAACGGCGATGTGCAGCGCATCGGCTTCAACGACGCGCGCCTGCTGCGCATGGAGCACAAGCTGGAGCAGGTCGTCAGCGCGCATCCCGGCATGCTGCTCGAGATCAAGGGCGCGGCGCTCGCGCTGCACTATCGCAACGCGCCCGACCGGGAGCGCACTGCACGCGTGGCTACCGAGCGCCTCGTGCAGCAATACGAGGACGCCTATGTGCTGCAGCCCGGCAAGATGGTCTACGAGATCAAGCCGAAGGACGTCGACAAAGGCCGCGCGATACGCGCGTACATGGGCGAGCCGCCCTTCACGGGTCGCAGGCCCGTTTTCATCGGCGACGATCTCACTGATGAGAAGGGCTTTGCCGTCGTCAACGAGTTCGACGGGCTCTCGGTGAAGATCGGCCCGGGCGATACGGTCGCGCGGGCGCGTATCGAATCGGTCGAACTGCTGCTCGACTGGCTGCAGGTCATCTCCGGCACGGCGGGGAAGCACGCGTGAGCCGGCTGATCATCGTTTCGAACCGCGTCGCGCCGATTTCTGAAGGCAGACCCGCGGCGGGCGGCCTGGCCGTCGGCGTGTACGACGCGCTCAAGGAAACCGGCGGCATGTGGTTCGGCTGGAGCGGGGATGTACTCGGGTCCGCACCCGAAGCAATCAAACTGGAAGAGCACGGGCCCGTGACTTTCGCGACCATCGGCCTCGTGCGGCGCGACTACGACCAGTACTACCGCGGCTTTTCGAACGCGACGCTGTGGCCGGCGTTCCACTATCGCCCGGACCTGATCGAGTTCGACCGCCACGAATACGACGGCTACTGCCGCGTGAATCGCTGGCTCGCCGCGCAGCTCGCGCCGCTGCTCAAGCCCGACGACGTCATCTGGATGCACGACTATCACCTGATCCCGTTCGCCCAGGCGTTGCGCGCGCAAGGAGTGAAGAATCGCATCGGCTTCTTTCTGCACATTCCGTTTCCGGCTTCGTAGATTCTGCTTTCCGTGCCGCGTCACCGCGAACTGATGGAAGCGCTGTGCTCGTTCGATCTGTTCGGCTTTCAGACCGAGCCCGACCTTCGCGCGTTCTGCGATTACATCGGGACGGAGGCGGGCGGAACGATCGAACGTGACGGCGCGAGGCCCACGGACATCCGCGCTTTCGGACAGACGCTGCGCGCAGCCGCGTATCCGATCGGCGTGTATCCCGACGAAATCGCCGCGCTTGCCAAGGACGGCGAACGCGGACGCGACGTCGAGATCGTCAAGGCGACCCTGCACCATCGCAAGCTGGTGATGAGCGTCGATCGGCTCGATTATTCGAAGGGCCTCGTCGAGCGCTTTCGCGCCTTCGAACGGTTGATCGAGCACGATCCGCATCAGCGCAACAACGTGTCGTTCCTGCAGATCGCGCCGCCCACGCGCTCCGATGTCGATGCGTATCGCGCCATTCGCCTGCAGCTCGAAGCGGAATCGGGCCGCATCAACGGGCGCTATGCCGAGCTCGACTGGACGCCGATCCGCTATATCCACCGGCAATACGAGCGCCCGGTGCTGGCGGCGCTGTTCCGCGAGGCGCACGTCGGTCTCGTCACGCCGCTGCGCGACGGCATGAATCTGGTGGCGAAGGAATACGTTTCCGCGCAGGATCCGGGCGTCCTCGTGCTGTCGCAATTCGCGGGCGCGGCGCGCGAGCTGACGGCCGCGCTGATCGTCAATCCGCTCGATATCGACGGCATGGCCGATGCGCTTGCCACGGCGCTCAAGATGCCGCTGCAGGAGCGCCGGGCGCGCTATGGCGAGATGATGCAACAGTTGCGGAACAACAACGTCTCTGTCTGGCGCGACAACTTCCTGCGTAATCTCAAAGCCCGCTGAACGGGCGCACTGAACGCAAAAAAGCCGCGCCCCTTCGGAAGGCGCGGCTTTTTCTTATCGGCGCAGCGGAGTTCAGGCCGGCTGCCTGTGCGGCGTCGCGGCGATCGAAGGCACCTTGCCGTGCTGCTTCGCGAGCAGTTCGCGATACAGCCCCGGGCGCTCGCGCAATTCCTGCGGCGAGCCGTCGTCGATGACCTTGCCCGCGCTCATCACGATGATGCGGTCGAAGTTCTGCAGCGTCGACAGACGGTGCGCGATTGCGATCACGGTCCGTCCGACCATCAGTCGGTCGAGCGCCTGCTGGATCGCTTCTTCCGATGCGCTGTCGAGCGCGGACGTGGCTTCGTCGAGCAGCAGGATCGGCGCGTTCTTCAGAATGGCGCGCGCAATCGCGATGCGCTGGCGCTGGCCGCCCGAGAGCTTCACGCCACGGTCTCCAACGATGGTGTCGAAGCCTTCCGGCATCGCCTCGATGAAGTCCGTGCAGCGCGCTTCGCGGGCGGCGGCGAGCACTTCCTCGCGGCTCGCGTCCGGACGGCCGTAGGCGATGTTCTCGAACACGGTGCGATGGAACAGCGAAATATCCTGCGGCACGAGCGCGATCGCGTGGCGCAGGCTGTCCTGCGTGATTGCGCCGATGTCCTGGCCGTCGATCTTGATGCTGCCCTTCTGCGTCTCATAGAAACGCTGCAGCAGCGCGAGCACGGTCGACTTGCCCGCGCCCGACTTGCCGATCAGGCCGACGCGCTGGCCAGGCTCGATATGCAAATGGAAATTGTCGAGGATCGGACGGCGGCGCGGATAAGCGAACGTGACGCCATCGAAATCGACGCGCCCGCCCTGCGGCACGAGCGCCGTCGCGTCCGAGCGGTCGGGCATGCCGTGCGGCTCCAGCAACGTCTGCACGGCTTCGGCGAGACGCGCGACGTGCTGGGTCACATCCACGAGCGCGACGGCGAGATCGCGCGTGCCGTACAGGATCGTGAAGCCGAGGGAGCTGACGAGCACGATGTCGCCCGAGGTCGCGCGCCCCTGCGACCATAGCCACAGCGCCCAGCCGAGGAGGCCCGCCGAGAGAATCGCCGTGACGACCGCGTGAAACAGGCGCAGCTTTTCGAGATACAGCAGGCTTTGCTGGCGGGCGACCATTTCCGCCTTTACGGTCGAGCCGAAGCGCTTCTGCTCGCGGAAGGTCATGCCGAACGCCCGCACCAGCGCCATGTTGCCGATCACGTCGACGAGCTCGCCGTCGACCGACGCCGCCTTCGACGCGAAGTTGTGATGCCGCGCCGAGCCGCGCTTGGCAAGGCGATACAGGATCAGCGCCAGGATCAGCGATGCGGCCATGAGGCCCGCGGCCATCAGCGGATTGACGGAGACGATCATCACGATCGCACCGAGCACCGCGATGCACGGCGGCAGGACGTTCCACGCCATCACGTTTTCGGCGGTGTAGATCGCGGTCGACGTCGCCGTGATCCGGCTCGCGAGCATGCCGGGCTGTTTCTCGGAGAAGTATGTCGGCGAATGGCCGGAGAGATACGAGAAGAGGTCGCGGCGCAGGTCGCCGGTGACGATCACGAACACGTGCGCGCCGACCCAGCCGCCGACCCGCCACAGCAGATTGTCGGCGGCGATCAGCCCGACCAGGATCATGAACGCGCCCCAGAGCGGCCCGGGATGTCCGCGGCCCTGTCCGAGCACGTCGATCAGATGTTTGATCGCGTATTGCGAGGCGAGGGCGCAGCCTACTGCCGCGAACACGCTGAAGAGCACGACGGCATGCGCGACGGGATGCCGGCGGATGTAGCGCATCAGGAACGCGAGCGGGTGATGCGCGTAGCTGGAGAGCTTCGCGTTGTACGCGTTACGCTGGGAGACGGTGAGTTGGTCCAATGGTCTTTTTTGGTCGTAGAGCAGTTGAGCGTGTTGCGCCTTCGGGCACTGCCGCAGGCGGTCTGCCTCCGGCATCCGTTACGTCGCCCGATCCGGCGCGACCGACGTCAAACAAGCGACGTTGCGCCGTCTCCATCACTGAATTGTAGCCAGTATCGCGGAGGGGCAAGGCGTCTTCGGACACTTGAAGTCCGGTGGGTGTGGCCATCCGAACATCGCCACGGCATACGGCGGGCTGCGGCTTACCGGTCGCGCGTCCGTCTGCGGGCCGGTTCGTGCGCCAGCCGCCGGTCGCGTGGCTAACGGCATGGGCGCGCATTGTAAGCATTTTGCGCGGCTTTTTGCGATGAAGCGCCTGCCGGAGCAAGCGCGCAAGCGACACAACAGCGGTGTGAAGAGCATGCGTCGCGCCAGGAAACGGATGGCGCGATCGTGCAGCTCGGGTTCCCTGCATGTCCCGAAGCGCGTGCTGCCGCCCGGGTTTCGTCGAGGCCCAGGTTCCAATGTAGAACAACCTTAATAAACATGGGCTTGCAAAATGTATCCCCCTTGTAACAAGGTAAATAAGTTGAAATGACTGCCAGCGCGCCTGTGTAAAAAGCTCCATAATTCGCTTCGGGTTTGCCCCTAGGTCATCGACAGGTTTTTGCAAGTTCCAGTCAACCGCCTTCGCGGACGCGCGCTAATTGCTGGCGCGCGGGATTTTTTTGAGATATGGAATCGCATTTGCTTGGTCCGATCGACCGCGCGGAAACCGGTGATCAGCGACCCCCGCTTTTTCACTCGAGCATCAGCCTTTGCGCCGCGGCCCCCGCGCCGCGGAAAGCTTCGCCCGAGCCGAGCGATTCGCTCTCCAACGTCAACACGACAGTAGTCATTAGCCTGATTCCTGAGAAACTCAATGTGTTCAGGCGATTTTTCCTTCAACACATACCCCATCGATTCCGCACGGCGAGTGAGATTGTTCAGGACACGCTGACGGTAGCGTTCCTCGTAATATGCGGCGCCTGGA
>LFJH01000042.1 GCA_001189335.2 Candidatus Paraburkholderia schumanniana | reverse complement strand
GTTGGGTGCGACTCTCATCGTGGCGCAGGGAGGAATCCCCTTCAAGACGCCGAATAGATTCACGCAAGCCAACCACAACATCGATATCAACGTTGCAAAAACGGGGAGGACCATAGATTCTTGTTCTTGCCCAGATCGATGCCCAATTGCTTGAGCTTGCGATAAAGGTGCGTGCGCTCGAGCCCCGTCTTCTCCGCGACGCGCGTCATGCTGCCGTTCTCGCGCGCGAGGTGGTACTCGAAGTACGCCCGTTCGAACGCATCGCGGGCATCGCGCAGCGGGATATCGAACGAGATGAATGCGGTCTGTCCCGCCTGTCCCTGCGCCGCGCCGCTCGCCGCCGCATCGTTCGATGCGTTCAGCGCCGAGGCCGTGGGCAAAGCGGCTGCGACGGGCACGCCCGATGCGTTCGCACTCGCCGGCGGCTTCGTCGCGGAGACAGCGGCCGGCGCGGCGGTGCCGTGCGCCAGCCCCTGCTCGACGGCCTTCAGCAGCTTTTGCAGCGCGACCGGCTTTTCGAGGAAGTTGAGCGCGCCGATCTTCGTCGCTTCGACAGCCGTGTCGATGGTCGCGTGGCCGGACATCATGATCACCGGCATCGTAAGCTTGCCCTGCGCGGCCCATTCCTTGAGAAGAGTCACGCCGTCGGTATCGGGCATCCAGATGTCGAGCAATACGAGATCGGGCGTCTGCTGCAGGCGATAGTCGCGCGCGTGCTGCGCGTTCTCCGCCACGTCCACAACATGGCCTTCGTCGCTCAGGATCTCGGAGAGCAGTTCCCGGATCCCCATTTCATCGTCTACCACCAGGATGGTTGCCATTTACGCTGCCCTTGTCTGCACTGTTGCTTTTGTCGTTGCCTGATTCGCTGTCGCACCGGCGCCCGGAGGTGTCGCGCCGGGCGCTGCGGTATCGTCCGCGAGTTGCAAAAACAGAATCGAAATCTGCGCGCCTTCGATCACGTCCGCTGCCTTCGAGCGGTTGCGTATGTCGATGCGCGCACCGTGCTCATCGACGATCTTCTTCACCGTTGCAAGTCCCAGGCCCGTGCCTTTCGCTTTCGTCGTCACGTAAGGCTCGAAAGCACGCGAAAGAATGCGCGCGGGAAAGCCAGGGCCGTTATCCGAGACCGTCAGACGAACCGCGACACGCGCGTGGCCCGATGCATCGGGTTCGCCATATTCTACTGCCTTCGTTTCGAGCAGCACGCGCGGCTCCGCGACGTCCGCCACCGCGTCCTGCGCGTTCTGCAGCAGGTTGTGGATCACCTGGCGGATCTGCGTCGCGTCGCCGCGAATCACCGGCAGCTTCGCGAGATCGACCTTGATCGGGCTCTTGCCCTCTTCGATGCCGTACAAGGTCAGCACTTCCGCGACGAGATCGTTCAGTTGCAGATTGCCCAGCACCACGGGCGGCGTACGCGCGTATTCGCGGAAATCGTCGACCATCTGCTTCATCGCCTGGACCTGGTTCACGATGGTCGTCGACGCGCGCTTGAGCACCTCGGCGTCCTGCGGCGCAAGCTTATCGGCGAGCTTCATCTGCAGGCGCTCGGCCGACAGTTGAATGGGCGTGAGCGGGTTCTTGATCTCGTGCGCGAGACGCCGCGCGACCTCGCCCCACGCCACCGAGCGCTGCGCTGAGATCACGTCGGAGATGTCATCGAACACGACGACGTAGCCGGTCGTTTCCGCGTCTTCGGATTCGCTCTCGGTCACGTTCAGCAACTGCGTGCCGCGCACGAGCAGCGTCAGCGGATCGTTCTCGCCCGGCACGGTCACCGCTACCTGCTGCTGCCAGTGCCCGCGATCGCCCACGGGATGTCCGCTGCCGATCGCCGCGGCATCGCGCTCGGCGAACGCCTTCCTCACCATCGCGCCGAACTCCGCGAGCACGTCGATCTGATCGAGCGGCTGATTGAGCAGCGATGCGATCGGCTGACGGAAGATGCGCTCCGCGCCGCGATTCGCCGTGGTCAAACGGAACTGCCGGTCGAACACGAATACGCCCGCGGTCAGGTTCGCGAGAATGCTCTCCAGATACGCCTTCGAGTACTCCAGCGCGATGCGATTGTTCTCGACCGCCGCGCGCGCCTCGGAAAGCTGGCGCGTCATCGCGTTGAACGACTGCGTGAGAAAGCCCAGCTCGTCGCGCGAATTGATCTCCCGTTTGGGCGTGTAGTCGCCCTCGGCCACTTCCTTCGTGCCCTGCGCGAGCAGGAACAGCGGCCGCGCGAGCTGATTGCCGAGCGCGAACGCGAGCATCATCGCGATGAAGGTCGCGAGAAAGAGGGCAAGCGTCAGCGTGCCGATATACATCTTCCGCAAGCCCGTGCGTCCGAGCCGCTTTTCCTGATACTCGCGATACGCGCGCTGCACGGCATCCGCATTGCGCGCGAGCTCCTGGCTGACCGGCTGCTCGATCTGCAGGAAGCGGTCGACGTGCTGGAACGCGGTCGTGGTGGCCGGATCCGGAATCTTGGTGATGACGCGCAATCGAAGCGCCCCCTTCGACCCGTTCGATTTCGGATCGCCGTCGACCTCTCCTTCTATCGCGCCGTACGGACGATCCTGCGCCTCCTTCAACATGGTGTTGGTGGGCTCGTTCGTCGGCAACAGCGCATAATAATTGCCCGATGCCTGCGCGGCTGTGCGCAGCCCCGATACGCGCTGCGAGCCACCGTTCGCCGAAAGATCCTCGCGGTTGTACTGATCGCGCGGACGTTCGAATACGACCGCGTCCTGCACGCCGTATTGATCGCGCAGGCGCAGCAGCGAAAGCGTGAGACTCGATGAATCGGCGCTCGCGAGTTGTTCGCTCATCTGCCGGCCGCGATTCTTGAAATCGGCGAGCGAATTTTCGAGCATGCCGCGGCCGAGCGTCAGCCCCGACGTAAGCGCGGTCTCGACGTTCACGTCGAACCACGACTCGATGCTGCGCGACACGAACTGATACGAAACCACGTAGATGATCGCGCCCGGCACCACGCCGACCAGCGCGAAGATGAACGCGAGCTTCGCCAGCAATCGCGTGCCGAAGCGCCCCTGCCTCACGCGCGACACGATGATCACGAAGAGGCTGATGACGATCAGCATGAAGATGAGCGCCACCGCGACGTTCGCAGCATAGAGCCAGCCGTAGTAGCGGTCGAAGAATTCGGTATTCGCGCTCGCGAGCGCGAGCATCACGAGCAGCAGAACTGCCGTGACCGCAACCGTGGAGACCAGCAATCGGACGACGAAACTCTTCATGTCCGTGCGGCCGCGTCGAAATCTATTTCGCACGTTCTGCCGCCGTAAAAGTAAAACGCTTCCAGTCCGAGGAAAGGTTCCAGTCGCGGTTGTTCACTGCGTCGATCTGGAACGGCTTGGGCATCAGTGCGATGTCGAGCTGCATACGCACTGATGCGGTATAGGTTTCTCCGCCATGCACCTGGTTTCGATCGATGACATGCCACGAAGTCACGTGCTTGATGACCGCGAGCGCTTCGTTCAACGATGCGAAGCGCAATTGCAGCCCGCCCGTGGACACGCGATATTCATTCGTGAGCGGCTGATAGGAAAGCCGAATGCTTTGCGACACGTTCACCGGCTCTTCGTCGAACCAGTACCAGCGCGGCCGCGACAGGTTGAAGTCGATCGTGAAGTAAAGCGGCACGCTCCGGTTCACGGCTTCTTCGAGGCTGCTGTTGAGATCGAAATCGAAATGCGCATCGAGACTCCAGCCGGCATTGTCCGCCTGCAGCGACGCGCGCTGCACGCCGATGGTTTCGGCAGACGCAGGACCGGCCGCGGCGAAACTCAGCCAGAGCGTCAGCGCAGTCCAGATGACGGCGGCGAGCCGAAGCGGAAAGAAGCGTTTGATCGTCACCGTTTCTGAAAGCGCGCGTAGAAGAATCCGTCGTGATCCGCGAAGGCTTCCACGTCCCGGCTGGATGACTGACGGGCGCCTTGCGCCTCGCCCGGAACGGGGCCTGCGAGATTTGTACCGTCCGGTGAACCCTGCACCGCACCCGCGCTCACGCGCGCCGCTGTCGGCAACAATTGCCCCGGCGCATCCAATCGTACCGCATCTTCATGCGCGGTTCCAAACCAGCGGGCCTGCTCTTCGCCTTCCTCGGGAAAGATCGAGCAGGTCGCATAGAGCAGTTCGCCGCCCTTCGCGACGAGCGGCCACAACGCCTCGAGGATGCGCCGCTGCTCCGCGACGAGCGCGCCGATGTCCGATTCGCGCCGCAGCCAGCGGATGTCCGGATGACGCCGCACGATGCCCGACGCCGAGCACGGTACGTCCGCGAGAATGCGGTCGAACGGCTGGCCGTCGAACCATTGCGCGGGGTCGCCCGCGTCGCCAGTTTGCGTATGCGCTTCGAGCTTCAGGCGCGCCAGATTTTCTCCGATGCGCTTCGCACGCTCCGCGTCGCTTTCAAGCGCGATCAGATCGGCGTTCGCCAGCTCCAGGATATGCCCCGTCTTGCCGCCCGGCGCCACGCATGCATCGAGCACGCGCATGCCGTCGCGTGCGCCAAGCAGTTGCGCGGCCAGTTGCGCGCCCGCGTTCTGCACCGACACGACGCCCTCGGCAAAGCCCGGAATGCGCTCGACGGGCATCGGCATTCTCAGGCGCACCGCGTGCACGCCGGCCGCGTCGGCTTGGATATGCGCGTCGCGCAGACGCGAGAGATAGTCGTCGACGCTCGCATGACGCGCATTCACGCGCAACGTGAGCGGCCCCTGCATGTTGCCCGCTTCGAGGATGCGCTCCCAGGCCTCGGGCTGACCGCGCTTCACGGCATCGATCCACCATTGCGGATAATTCCAGCGCGCGACGGGATTCGCGCGCGCATCCGCGATCAGCGCATCGCGCTCGCGCAGGAAGTTGCGCAGCACCGCGTTGACCAGACCCTTCGCGAAGCCGAACTCGCGTCGCGCCGCGATCGCGCTCACTGCCTGATCGACCACGGTGAAGGGAGCATAGGCCGCGTGCGCTTCGTCGTCGATGAGCAGCGTGAATGCGCAGACGAGCACGTTCGTCACATGCGGCGGCGGCGCCTTCTTGACCAGCTTGTGCAGGAGCGCATCGGCGAGCGCGAGACGGCGCATCGCGCGAGACGCGATATCCTGCACCGCGCCACGCGCTACCGCATGCTTCGCCGACGCGATGACCGTCTGCAACGCGGCCAGCAGCGCCGAACCCGCACGGACCGCGCCCACCGCTTGCGTCGCGCAATCGAGCGCGAACGCGAGCGAATCGGGCGCGAGATGGAGCGTGCTCAAACGGGAATGCGCGGCGGCGGGCCGCTGGGAAGGCTTGTCGGTCATGGCGGAACGGAAACAGTGGGGCGGCAGGCGAACGGCTTGCGTTAAGCGGGGATTGTAACGTGCAGGGGTCGCGCGCCCGGACTGACGGCGTCGGCAAACACAAAGGCCGTTCCGGTTTGCGCCGGAACGGCCTTCGTCAGGCGCTCGGATACGTCAGAAGCGACCCGTGCGCGCCATCTCCATCAGACGCGCGACGCGCTCCTCCGTGGCTGGGTGAGTGGAGAACAGATTCGCGATGCCGTCGCCCGACAGCGGATTCATGATCATCATCTGCGCAGTCGCCGGGTGCGCTTCGGCAGCGGGGAACGGCACGCCCGTCGCATATGCGTGAATCTTCTCGAGCGCGCTCGCGAGCGCCTGCGGGTCGCCGGAAATCTCCGCGCCGCCGCGGTCGGCTTCGAACTCGCGCGCGCGGGAGATCGCCATCTGGATCAGCGCGCCCGCGATCGGCGCGAGAATCGCCACCAGAATGCTCGCCACTGGATTGGCCGGACGGCCTTCGTCGTCGCGCCCGCCGAAGAACATCGCGAAGTTCGCGAGCGCGGAGATCGCGCCGGCCATGGTCGCGGAGATCGTCGAGATAAGGATGTCGCGATGCTTCACGTGTGACAGCTCGTGCGCCATCACCCCGCGCATCTCGCGCTCGGACAGCACGCGCAATATGCCCGTGGTCGCCGCGACAGCCGCGTGCTCCGGGTTGCGGCCCGTGGCGAACGCGTTCGGCGCGTCTTCGTTGATCAGATAGACGCGCGGCATCGGCAGCTGGGCGCGTGTGGCGAGCTCGCGCACCATCCGATAGAACTGCGGCGCGGTGGTCTCGTCAACTTCCTGCGCGTTGTACATGCGCAGAACCATCTTGTCCGAGAACCAGTACGAAAAGAAATTCATGCCGAGCGCGATGATCAGCGCGAACATCATGCCCCTCGATCCGCCGATCATTCCGCCGATCACGACAAAGAGGGCCGTGATCGCAGCCATCAGCATCGCGGTTTTGACCCAGTTGAACATGTCCGGAGCTCCTTCTCCCTATGTACGCTGCGCGAAGTGCGCGACTGTCCCGGCCGACGCGGCCGGGACAGTTGATTGTAAGCAAAACATTAAAATTTTAAATATAGGCATCCGTCAATAATTCAATCCGTGATGGCGAGATTTATTGATGCGCGGTCGCGAGCTTGATGCCCAGGCCCACGAACGCGCTGCCGACGGCGCGGTCGAGCCACTTCTTCACGCCCGACTTGCCGGCGAAGCGCTCGGTGACGCTACCCGCGATCCACGCGACGAAGCTGTTCCAGACCGTGCTTATCGCGATGAAGACGATGCCGAGCGTGAGGAACGCGAGCGCTTTGTGCTGGCTGTCGGCCGCGACGAACTGCGGAAAGAACGACACGAAAAACAGCACGACCTTCGGGTTCAGCACGTTCGTGATGAAGCCTTGCGCGAAAAGCTGACGCAGCGACTTCGGCGCGGCTTTCTCGGGAGCCTGCTTTTCACGCGCGGCGCTCGCGTCGTCGTGTTTCGTGAAGATGAGGCGCACCCCGAGATAGATCAGATAAACCGCGCCGGCGATCTTGATGACGGTGAACGCCGTTGCCGATGCCGCGAGAATGGCCGTCAGGCCGAACGCGCACGCGAGCGTATGGACGATGCAGCCGGCGGAAATGCCGAGCGCCGACACGATGCCCGCGCCCCGCCCCTGCGCAACGCTGCGCCCGACGATGTAGGCGGTGTCGGGGCCGGGCGTGACGTTTAGAAGAAAGACGGCGATGAGGAAGAAGGTGAAACCGGTAATGCCGAGCATCGGGAACTCCGGACGGACGGGCGCGTGCGTGTTGGCAACTATTTTATTCTAGCGCCGCGCCTGTTCCGACGTCCCTTACTGCAACACGAAGCGCTGCCCCTTGACGAGCGGCGCGCCCGCGAGGAATTCGCGCACGGGCAGGCGCTTGCCGCCCGGTCTCTGCAAATACGTGAGCTTCAATGCGCCGTTCCCGCAGACGACAACGATGCCGTCCGGCGAAATCTCGGCGATGGTGCCGGGTTCTCCCGCGCCCGACGAAGCGCCGACCGGTTGCGCCGCCCAGATCTTGATCGCGGTGTCGTCGAGCGTGCCGAATGCGCCCGGGAACGGATCGAACGCGCGGACCTGGCGCGCGAGTTCTTCCGCCGGACGGCGCCAGTCGAGCACCGCTTCGTGTTTCGCGATCTTCTCGGCGTACGTCGTGCCTTGTTCCGGCTGTGGCGTAGAAGCAAGCGAGCCGTCGCGCTCGAGATCACGCAGCCCCGCGACGATCAGCTCCGCGCCCATGTGCGCGAGGCGGTCGTGCAGCGTGGCCGTGGTGTCGTCGACGAGAATCGGCGTGCGCGCCTCGCGGATCATCGCGCCGGTGTCGAGGCCGGCGTCCATCTGCATCAGCGTGATGCCGGTTTCGGCGTCGCCCGCTTCGATCGCACGATGGATCGGCGCAGCACCACGCCAGCACGGCAGCAGCGAGGCGTGGATGTTGATTGCGCCGCGCGGCGGAATGTCGAGGACTTCCTGCGGCAGGATGAGGCCGTAAGCGGCGACGACCATCACGTCGTGCGGCGTGGCGCGCAGCAAGTCGATTGCCTCGGCCGCTTCCTGCGGATACTTGCCGGTCCGCCTGAGCGAAGCAGGCTGCGCGACTTTCAGACCGTGTTCGACGGCGAAGCGCTTGACCGGGCTCGCCGTCAGCTTCATGCCGCGTCCGGCGGGCCGGTCCGGCTGCGTCAGAACGAGCGGCACCGAAAAACCGGCCGCGTGGATCGCCGCGAGCGCGGCGACGGCGAATTCCGGCGTACCGGCAAAAACCACTCGCAGCGATTGAGTCATCGGTTACAGCGCCTTTTCCAGCTTTTTCATCTTGCCGCGAATACGCGTCTGCTTGAGCGGCGACAGGTATTCGACGAATACGTGGCCTGTCAGGTGGTCCATCTCGTGCTGGATGCACACCGCGAGCAAGCCGTCGCAATCGAGCTCGAAGGTCTCACCCTTCTCATTCAGCGCCTTCACGCGCACCTTGTCGGGGCGCTCGACGAAATCGTAGATGCCGGGCACCGACAGGCAGCCCTCTTCCCATTCCTTCTTTTCTTCGCTGGTCCAGACGAGTTCCGGGTTGATGAAGACCATCAGTTCGTCGTGCGTGTCGGAAACATCGATCACGATCACGCGCTCGTGCACGTCCACCTGCGTCGCGGCGAGGCCGACGCCGGGCGCGGCGTACATGGTCTCGGCCATGTCGGCGACGAGCTTGCGGATGCGGTCATCCACCACGGCGACCGGTTTCGCCACCTTGTTCAGACGCTTGTCCGGGTAGTTGAGTATCTTGAGCAGAACCATGATTCGAATTGTCTACGCGCGCCGCGACGCGTGTAAATCGGCCATTCGGCCAGGTTGCGGGTGGGTGGCGGCTTACCGAAGATGTGCGGGTGAATCCACGGGATTCAACGCCGCCGGCAAGCGGCCAGACAGCGTCGCATCGGGCCTCGTAATCAGGCCGGGCGACGTTTTTTTAATCTGATTTGGATTGAAAATCTTAACATGACGAACGCCGCCCCGCCGACCGAGCAAGCCGCCTCGACCCTCGATGCCGAAGAACTGCGCGCCTGGTTGCGGCTCGCGCACGCGAAGGGTCTGCGGCCGCTCGCGCTGCACGCCTTGCTCGGTGCTTTCGGCGGGCCGCGAGAAGTGCTGTCCGAGAGTCTCGCCTCGCTCGCGGATGCCGCCGACGCCCGCGCCGCCGTCCGAGATCGAAGGTGTCCCCTTCGACCACTATATTGAAGAGGTGCTGGCGTGGGCATCGGAGGCGGGCAACCACATCCTTACGCTTGCGGATGCCGCCTATCCGCAGACGCTCCTCACCATGCCGGATCCGCCCGCGCTTCTATACGCGAAGGGTCGGCTCGAACTGCTGCAGAAGCGCGCCGTGGCGATCGTCGGCAGCCAGCATGCGACCCCGCAGGGCCTCGAAGACGCCCGGCGCTTCGCACGTGCTCTGTCGGATGCGGGGCTTGCCGTGATATCGGGGCTCGCGCTCAGCATCGATGCATCTGCACATCGGGGCGCGCTCGAGGGCGCCACCGGCACGGTCTGCGTGATCGGCACCGGCGCGGATCTCGTGTACCCGGCCGCCCACCACACGCTGGCGCATGAAATCGCGCGCGACGGCGCGATTATTTCCGAATGGCCGCTCGGCACGCCGGCGCGCTCCGCGAACTTTCCGCAGCGAAACAGGCTGATTGCGGGCTTGTCGGGCGGCGTGCTGATCGTCGAAGCCGCGATGCGCTCCGGGTTGCTCATCACCGCGCGGCTCGCCAATGAAATGGGGCGCGATGTCTTCGCGCTTCCCGGCTCGATCCACGCACCGCTGTCGCAGGGCTGTCACAGGCTCATCAAGCAGGGGGCAAAGCTCGTGGAAACGCCGGAGGAAGTGCTCGAGGAGTTCGGCTTCCCGCCGGCCCGCGACGCCGCGGCCACGGCGAAGCGCCTGAAGCTGCAGCCGGCCGCCGCGTCGTGGGCGTCGGCGCACCTTCCGGAGCCGATCGGCACAGACGACACCGCGCGCGTCCTCACAGCACTCGGCCACGCGCCCGCAACGCTTGAAATTCTTGCTGCGCGCACCGAACTGGATGTGGCAGGGCGCTTCAGGGCGCGCTGCTGCCGCTCGAACTGGCGGGGCGCGTGGAGCCGCTGCCTGGCGGCCGCTTCACGGCGATCGAGCGCTCATGACGCCGCGTCGTGCTACATTCGCGAAAAAATGAGCCATCCCTGCTGTCGAAAACAAGGATCCCGCACACGCCATGTCCGCGCTGAATCTCGATACCGATGCCGACCGCATCGCTGAGCGCATCGCCGAGCCCGACACGCTGTTCGTCGCTTGCCTGTGCGCCGAATGGTGCGGCACGTGCCGGGAGTATCGCGACGGGTTCGACCAGCTCGCGGATGCGCATCCGGACATCTGCTTCGCCTGGATCGATATCGAGAATCACGCGGACCTCCTCGACGACCTCGCCGTGGAAAATTTCCCGACTATTCTGATCGAGGATTCAGTCACGACCCGTTTTTTCGGCACGGTGCTGCCGCAAGTGTCGATCGTCAGGCGCATGCTGACCGATCTGACGGCGCTGCCGAACATGATTGGCGCGCCCAAGCTGCGCCCTGCGCTTGCTACGGCTTGATTTCGAGAGGCTCGGAGCCCGCGCTTTACGCCATCCGGAATGCGCACCGGGAGCCGCGCGCGCCAATGTCGTGATTCGTGCTTCGACGCCCACGGCGCAAAGCCTGTGCTATAAAGCGGTCGTTAAAGCAGCCCAAACCGGGCTGCTGCCAGTTACCAACTTTATTGAGTCATGTCCAAAGCCCTGATCATCGCTGAGAAGCCTTCCGTCGCGAACGACATCGCGCGTGCGCTGGGCGGCTTTACCAAGCATGACGAGTACTACGAGAGCGACGACTATGTGCTCTCGTCCGCCGTCGGCCACCTGCTTGAGATAGCCGCGCCGGAGGAATACGACGTCAAGCGCGGCAAGTGGAGCTTTGCCAATCTGCCGGTCATTCCGCCGCATTTCGATCTGAATCCGATCGCGAAAAGCGAGTCGCGCCTGAAGGTGCTGACGAGGCTGATGAAGCGCAAGGACGTCGACCGGCTCATCAACGCATGCGACGCGGGGCGCGAGGGCGAGTTGATCTTTCGCCTGATCGCGCAGCACGCCAAAGCCAAGCAGCCGATCCAGCGCCTGTGGCTGCAATCGATGACACCCGCCGCGATCCGCGAAGGCTTCGCGAACCTGCGCAGCGACGCCGACATGCAGCTGCTCGCCGACGCCGCCCGCTGCCGCTCGGAGGCCGACTGGCTCGTCGGCATCAACGGCACGCGCGCGATGACCGCCTTCAACAGCAAGGGCGGCGGCTTCTTTCTGACCACCGTCGGCCGAGTTCAGACGCCAACGTTATCGATCGTCGTCGAACGTGAGGAGAAAATCCGCCGTTTCGTCCCGCGCGACTACTGGGAAGTGCGCGCCGAATTCATCGCCGCAAAGGGCCTGTACGAAGGCCGCTGGTTCGATCCGAAGTTCAAGCGCGTCGAGAACGATTCCGAGCAGCGCGACTCGCGCCTGTGGAGTCTCGCGGCGGCTGAATCGATCGTCGCGGCGTGCCGCGGAAAGACCGGCACCGTCACCGAGGAATCGAAGCCGTCAACACAAATGTCGCCGCTGCTGTTCGACCTGACGAGCCTGCAGCGCGAGGCCAACAGCCGCTTCGGCTTTTCGGCGAAAAACACGCTCGGCCTCGCACAAGCGCTTTATGAGAAGCACAAGGTCCTGACCTACCCGCGAACGGATTCCCGCGCGCTGCCGGAGGACTATCTGGGCACGGTCAAGGACACGATGACCATGCTCAAGGAGAGCAACAACTACCTGCCGTTCGCCAAGCCGTTCGCCAAGCAAGTGCTCGATAAGGGCTGGGTGAAGCCGAACAAGCGCATTTTCGACAATTCGAAGATCAGCGATCACTTCGCGATCATCCCGACGCTGCAGGCGCCGAAGTCGCTGTCGGAACCGGAGCAGAAGCTGTACGACCTCGTCGTCAAGCGCTTCCTGTCGGTTTTCTTCCCGGCAGCGGAATATCTCGTGACGACGCGCATCACCGAAGTCTCGGGACATCACTTCAAGACGGAAGGCAAGGTGCTCGTCGAGCCGGGCTGGCTGCAGGTCTACGGCCGCGAGGCCGCGGGCGAGGACGGCAATCTCGTGCCGGTGCAGAAGGACGAAAAGGTCGATGTCGAGAAGGTCGAGGCGCACGGTCTCGTGACCAAGCCGCCCGCTCGCTACAACGAAGCGTCGCTACTTTCGGCGATGGAAGGTGCGGGCAAGCTGGTCGAAGACGAAGAGCTGCGCGACGCGATGGCCGCGAAGGGCCTCAGCACGCCGGCGACGCGCGCGGCGATCATCGAAGGTCTGCTCGGCGAGAAATACATCGTGCGTGAAGGCCGCGAGCTCATTCCGACCGCGAAGGCGTTCCAGTTGATGACCCTGCTGCGCGGTTTGGGCGTCGAGGAGCTCACCGCGCCCGAACTGACCGGCCAGTGGGAGCACAAGCTCTCGCAGATGGAGCGCGGCAACCTGCATCGCGATACGTTCATGCAGGAGATCGCGCGGATGACGCAAACCATCGTCAAGCGCGCGAAGGAATACGACTCCGACACGATCCCCGGCGACTACGCGACGCTCGAAACGCCGTGCCCGAACTGCGGCGCGCAGGTGAAGGAGAACTATCGCCGCTTCGCGTGCACGAAGTGCGAGTTCTCGATTTCGAAGATTCCGGGCGGACGCCAGTTCGAGATCGCGGAAGTTGAGGAATTGTTGCGCGAGAAAACCATCGGGCCGCTGTCGGGCTTTCGCAGCAAGATGGGCCGTCCGTTCTCGGCGATCCTCAAGCTCGCGCTCGACGACGAGATCAAGAACTACAAGCTCGAATTCGACTTCGGACAGGACTCCGGCGGCGATGACGGCGAACCGCCCGACTTCTCCGAGCAGACACCGGTCGGTGCGTGTCCGAAGTGCCAGTCGCGCGTGTTCGAGCACGGCATGAGCTACGTGTGCGAGAACTCGGTCGCGAATCCGAAGACGTGCGATTTCCGCTCGGGCAAGGTGATTCTCCAGCAGGAAATCGCCCGCGAGCAGATGGAAAAGCTTCTGAACGAGGGTCGCACGGATCTGCTGACGAACTTCAAGTCGTCGCGCACCGGGCGCAACTTCAAGGCGTTTCTCGTGAAGCAGCCGGACGGCAAGATCGGCTTCGAGTTCGAGAAGAAGGAAGGCAAGCCGGCCGCGAAGCGTGGCGGGGCAGCGGAGGCGCAAGTCGAGAACGGCGACGAAACCGGTGACAGCGATGTCGCCGTAGCCGCCAAGACGACGCGCGCGAAGCCCGCAGCCGCGAAGAAGGCGCCGGCGAAAAAGGCCGCAGCGAAGAAGACGACGGCGCGCAAGACAGGCTGATCGCCGTTTCCCTCAGCCAGAAAAAAACCCGCGAAGCAATTCGCGGGGTTTTTATTTGCGCCTGGCGCGGACCTTTCAAAACAGCGATGCCGCCGGCACCCGGCCTCGCGTTCGGGGAGGCTTGGACACTTTCGGCGCCAGCTCGCCGTCGATCGGTCGCGGGCGCGGCGGGCGCACCGCTTCTTCATCGGCGCGGTCGTAGTGCTGCTGCGCGACCGGCTTGCCGCGGCCATCGCGAATCCACTGCTCGCTGACCTGATGATTCGGCGTCTGGCTGAAATGCTCGATAAGGTGATCGATGAACGTGCGCACCTTCGCCGGCAAGTGACGCCGGCTCGGGTACGCGACATTGATCTCGACCTGCGGCAACTGATAGTCGCCGAGCAGGCGCACGAGCTGGCCGCGCGTCATGTCGTTGCCGATGAGATAGCTCGGCAGTATCGCGATGCCCATGCCGAGCAGCGCGAACTGCCGCAGCATCTCGGTGTTGTTCGCGATGGTCACGTTCTGGGGGCGCACTCGCACTTCGCCTTCCGGGCCGGTGAACACGCGCTCGTCGCCCCAGTACTCGGACGGCAGGCTCAGGCACGGATGCTCGAGCAGATGCTCCGGGCGCGTCGGCGTGCCGTGCTTTTCCAGATACGCGGGCGTCGCGCAGACGGTCATGCAGCCGGTCGTCAGGCGCCGCGTGACGACGCTCGCGCTCTTCACCTGCCGCGCGATGACGATGCCCACATCGAAGCCTTCCTCGACCAGATCGACCTGGCGATCCACCAGCGTCACATCGGGGATGACCTTCGGATAACGCTGCGCGTACGTCTGCAGCACCGGCGCAAGGTTGTGCAGACCAAAAACCACCGGCGCGACGATGCGAAGCGAACCGAGCGGTTCGTGATTGCGCGCCACCACCATTTGTTCGACGTCTTCCAGTTCGTCGAGAATTTGCCGAGCCCGCTCCAGATAGACCTGACCGGATTCCGTGAGTGAGAGGCTGCGCGTCGTGCGGTTGAGCAGGCGCGTGCCGAGGCGGCTTTCCAGGTCCGCTACGTGGCGCGTCGCCACCGCGTTCGAGATGTCCATCGCGCTCGCGGCCCGGGCGAAACTACCGAGATCGGCGACGCGGATGAATACTCTCATCGACTGCAAATGATCCATAAGACAACTCCTGCCGCTAGATGGCTCGAATTCTGCTGCAAAGCAATTCAGGATTATTCTAAGACTGGCGGAATCGTGCAGAAGTTGCCGGAAAGCACTGGAAACGCGAAAAATATCTGGCAGTTGGCCGCCTTATCCTGATGAAAGATCACCGATTGTTGTCTATCGCACAACACCGGTCAGTTTCGCGCCATTCGGCGAAATTCTGAAAACACTGGCGGGGTCAATTTTGACGGTGTAGAGGCACAAAAAATCTGGCCCGCCAAAGCGGGCCAGATATATGGGGATTGATTCGGTTTGTGATGCAAATCTGGCGCAGCATCGCGCCAGACGATTTACTCGCTCATGCGGCCAGACGCTTTTCCATGCCGGCCTTCGCCTGCGGCAGAGCGTCCGGCAGACCTTGTTTCAGTTTGTTGAACAGCTCGTCGCGCCAGGCGCCCTCGTTCACCGAGATGACCTGCTGGAACTGCTCGCGCGTGAAGCCGAGCTTGCCCCAGTCGATGTCCTCGTAGCGCGGCGAAATGCCGAATGCCTGCTCCTCGCCCTTCGCCGTGCCTTCGACGCGCCCGATCATCCAGTTCAGCACGCGCATGTTCTCGCCGAAGCCCGGCCACACGAACTTGCCGTCGTCGCCCTTGCGGAACCAGTTGACGCAGAAGAACTTCGGCGCTTTCGCGTTGTTCGCCTGGAGGCGCTCGCCCATCTTCAGCCAGTGACCGAAGTAATCGCTCATGTTGTAGCCGCAGAACGGTAGCATCGCGAACGGGTCGCGGCGCACGACGCCCTGCTGGCCCGCTGCGGCTGCGGTAGTTTCCGAGCCCATCGTCGCGGCCATGTAGACGCCTTCCTTCCAGTCGCGCGCTTCGGTCACGAGCGGCACCGTGTTCGAGCGGCGTCCGCCGAAGATGAACGCATCGATCGGCACGCCGGCCGGATTCTCCCAATCAGCGTCGATCGACGGACACTGCGACGCCGGCGCAGTGAAGCGCGCGTTGGGATGCGCGGCCTTCGCGCCGGTTTCCTTCGCGATGGCCGGCGTCCAGTCGCGGCCCTGCCAGTCGATCAGGTGCGCGGGCGGCGTGTCGGTCATGCCTTCCCACCAGACGTCGCCGTCGTCGGTCAGCGCGACGTTCGTGAAGATCACGTTTTCCTTCAACGTGGCCATCGCGTTGAAGTTGGTCTTTTCGCTCGTGCCCGGAGCGACGCCGAAGTAGCCCGCTTCCGGGTTGATCGCGTACAGGCGGCCATCGCGGCCCGGCTTGATCCAGGCGATGTCATCGCCAATGGTCGTCACCTTCCAGCCGTTGAGGTCCTGCGGCGGAATCAGCATCGCGAAGTTGGTCTTACCGCACGCCGACGGGAACGCCGCCGCGACGTGATACTTGCGGCCCTGCGGCGAAGTCACGCCGAGAATCAGCATGTGTTCGGCGAGCCAGCCTTCGTCGCGGCCCATCGTCGAGGCGATGCGCAGCGCGAAGCATTTCTTGCCGAGCAGCGCGTTGCCGCCGTAGCCCGAGCCGAAGCTCCAGATCTGGCGCGATTCCGGGAAGTGCACGATGTACTTCGTGTCGTTGCACGGCCAGGGCACGTCCTTGCGGCCATCCACGAGCGGCGCGCCGACCGAGTGCACGCACGGCACGAACTCGCCGTTCTCGCCGAGCACGTCGTACACCGCGCGGCCCATGCGCGTCATGATGCGCATGTTCGCCACGATGTACGGGCTATCCAACAGTTCCACGCCGATATGCGCGATCGGCGAGCCGAGCGGGCCCATCGAGAACGACACGACGTACATCGTGCGGCGGCCGCGCATTGCCCCGTCGAACAGGCCGTCGAGCGTCGCGTGCATTTCCTGCGGGTCGATCCAGTTGTTGGTGGGGCCGGCGTCTTCGCGACGCTGCGAGCAGATGAACGTGCGGTCTTCGACGCGCGCCACATCCGACGGGTCCGAGCACGCGAGGAAGGAATTCGGGCGCTTCTCGGGATTGAGCTTCTTCATCGTGCCGGCGTCGACCATCTGCTGGCAGAGCCGGTCGTATTCTTCCTGCGAGCCGTCGCACCATTCGATGCGGTCCGGCTTGGTCAGGGCCGCAATACGCTGCACCCATTTGATGAGTCTGCGGTGCCGGACATAGGCGGGCACTTCGATTTTGACGGCATTGTTATTGTTGTTTTCGACTACTGCGGGCTGGTTCATCGAGCTGTCTCCGTTTCTGCAATGAAAACCTGTGGCCCTCAGACGCTGCATGCGAAAAGCTCATGCGACTCGAACCGCCGGGCGCTTTCGTGCGGCAGCGATGTGCTCTTTCATCGCACGAAATGCGGTTCGCAAGCCATTGCGGCGTCACGGGCATGAATCCTTTACAAGGCAAACCGTACCTTTTCGCGGCTTGCGTCGCAAAGGAACAAACTGTTAAAAAGAGATACTAAGGAACCTCTGCCAAACTCCCGATCCTGGCACCTGATTGGACTATCCTGGAAAGGAGAGAAATTCAAGGACATCTTCGATGACACAACTTGGTCTTGGTCTGGATCTTTCAACGAAACGTACTCGCAACCGGGAATTTCTTGATGAGATGAGGCGCGTCGCGCCCTGGTCGAGATTGATTGC
>LFJH01000041.1 GCA_001189335.2 Candidatus Paraburkholderia schumanniana | reverse complement strand
TCGAACCCCGCACCTTGATCCGCGGCCATCGCGAGCGTCTGCTGCTTCATTGTCTTTTGCCTTTCTCGTTGCTTGTGCGCTCTATAACGCTTGACGCGCACAAGCGGTAGACTTAATCAGCATTGCCTTAAGGGCCTCAGATGCCGCGTAAAGCTATCCGGCATGAGCGCATGACCGATTACGACAACCTGTGTGCTCCAGGGAGTTTGAAAGGTTCGACGTTCACAGCCATATCGAAAATAAATAACTCGATACGACTGTCAACCGAAAGGTAGGTGGCTCGTTTACCGACATGACTCAATGTGACCGGGTCGTTTGGTTAATTAACTCAAGCTGAGGATTCAAAGATGAACAAACTGATCGCTGCTCTCGTCGCTGGCCTGTTCGCAACCGCTGCGTTCGCGCAAAAAGCTTCGGCACCGGCTGCTGCTGCACCGGCTGCTGCTTCGTTGGCTCACAAGTCGTCGGCACACAAGAAGTCGCACAAGTCGTCGAAGAAGGCTGCTTCGGCACCGGAAGCCGCTTCGGCAGCTCAGTAAGTTCATCGTAAGAGGCGGTATAGCGAAGTCAAGGACGAGCATTACCGCCGTCTTTACGGCGTTGAAGGGCAGATGGCCGCAAGGCATCTGCCCTTTTGTTTTATCCTCGCGCTTCACGCTTTTGTCTCGCATCCATGCATCGAGTAACATGCGCGGGGTTTGCCTGTTCCTCCGGCGCAAACAATCGAACAGAAAGGGAGCATCGTTTTGAATCTCGTATTGCGTATCTGGAATCAACGACCTGACATCGGCCGGGCGCTGCGCGCTTGCGTCATCGCACTCGCGCTGCCGTTCGCCGCGCTTGCGCAGGCACAGACGATGCCGCCCGGCGCCAAGCAGCCGTCCGACTTCCCGCGCGCGAAGCTCACGGCCGGCATGTACGTGATCGATGCCGCCGTTGCCGCGAACGATGCCGATCGCGAACAGGGTCTCATGTACCGCACGAAGCTCGGAGCCAACGAAGGTATGCTGTTCATGTTCAACGAGAACGCCGTGCATTGCTTCTGGATGAAGAACACGCTGATCCCGCTCTCCATCGCGTTCATTCGCGCGGACGGCACCATCACCGACATCGACGAGATGCAGGCCGAGACCGAGAACAATCACTGCCCGCGCAACAATGGCGTCTACGCACTCGAGATGCCGAAAGGCTGGTTCGCCGCGAAGGGCATCAAGCCCGGAACGCAGATCAAGGGCTTGCCGCGCATGCAGTGAAATCTGCATCGAGCGTGACGTTTCGATGACGAAAACCGGCGAGGCGATCCCGACCGTCGCCGGTTTTTTCGCCCGCGCCGCACCGCGCGCGCCTTCCAGCGAACTGGCCGGAATCCTGCAAAGAGCCTGCCGACGCGCTATCCTGAAAAAGTTCGGCGTGACGCATCCGGGTCGGCTTCGCACGCCGCGCTGACTTTATCCACAGGAGGTTCACGTGCCCCGCAAGACTCCCATCGAGCGCTATCGGAATATCGGGATCAGCGCTCACATCGATGCCGGAAAAACGACTACTACCGAGCGCATCCTTTTCTACACCGGCGTGACGCACAAGATCGGCGAAGTGCACGACGGCGCGGCCACGATGGACTGGATGGAGCAGGAGCAGGAACGCGGCATCACGATCACCTCC
This sequence comes from Candidatus Paraburkholderia schumanniana, assembly GCA_001189335.2. Taxonomy (GTDB): domain Bacteria; phylum Pseudomonadota; class Gammaproteobacteria; order Burkholderiales; family Burkholderiaceae; genus Caballeronia; species Caballeronia schumanniana. The sequence continues at coordinate 15,486 of LFJH01000041.1, read as the reverse complement.
GCGGCCACGACGGCCTTCTGGAAAGGCATGGCCGGCAATTACCCCGAGCATCGGATCAACATCATCGACACGCCGGGGTACGTCGACTTCACCATCGAGGTCGAGCGCTCGATGCGCGTGCTCGACGGCGCATGCATGGTCTACGACTCGGTGGGCGGCGTGCAGCCGCAGTCCGAAACCGTCTGGCGCCAGGCGAACAAGTACAAGGTGCCGCGCATCGCGTTCGTCAACAAGATGGATCGCGTCGGCGCGGACTTCTTCCGCGTGCAGCGGCAGATCGGCGAGCACCTGAAGGGCGTCGCGGTCCCGATTCAGATTCCTGTCGGCGCGGAAGACCACTTTCAGGGTGTCGTCGACCTCGTGAAGATGAAGGCGGTCGTCTGGGACGACGACAGCCAGGGCATCAAGTTCACCTACGAGGAGATTCCTGACAGTCTCAAGGATCTCGCGCACGTGTGGCGCGAGAAGATGGTGGAGGCGGCGGCCGAATCGAGCGAGGAGCTGCTCGAGAAGTACCTGACCGATCACGAGAGCCTGACGGAAGAAGAGATCAAGACGGGATTGCGCAAGCGCACCATCGCCAACGAGATCGTGCCGATGCTCTGTGGCAGCGCGTTCAAGAACAAGGGCGTGCAGGCGATGCTCGATGCCGTGATCGATTACCTGCCCTCGCCCGTCGATGTGCCCGCGATTCTCGGCCACACGGAAGACGACCAGGAAGCGGAGCGCCACCCGAGCGACGACGAGCCGTTCTCCGCGCTCGCCTTCAAGATCATGACCGACCCGTTCGTCGGCCAGCTGATTTTTTCCCGCGTGTATTCGGGCGTGGTCGAATCCGGCGATACGGTCTACAACCTGGTCAAGGAAAAGAAGGAGCGGCTCGGCCGCATCCTGCAGATGCATGCCAACGAACGCAAGGAAATCAAGGAAGTGTGCGCGGGCGACATCGCGGCGGCGGTCGGGCTCAAGGAAGCGACGACCGGCGACACGCTGTGCGATCCGAACCACATCCTCCTCCTCGAGCGGATGATCTTCCCCGATCCGGTGATCTCGCAGGCCGTCGAGCCCAAGACCAAGGCGGACCAGGAGAAGATGGGCATCGCGCTCAATCGTCTCGCGCAGGAAGACCCGTCGTTCCGCGTGGCGACCGACGAGGAATCCGGCCAGACAATCATCTCCGGCATGGGCGAGCTGCACCTCGAAATTCTCGTCGACCGGATGAAGCGCGAGTTCGGCGTCGAGGCGACGGTCGGTAAGCCGCAGGTCGCGTATCGGGAAACCGTGCGCAACAAGGTCGAGGACGTGGAAGGCAAGTTCGTCAAGCAATCGGGCGGACGCGGTCAGTACGGTCACGCGGTGATCGCGCTGGAGCCGGACCCGGGCAAGGGCTACGAGTTCGTCGACCAGATCAAGGGCGGCGTGATTCCGCGCGAATTCATTCCGGCGGTCGACAAGGGCATTCAGGAAACGCTGAAGGCCGGCGTGCTCGCGGGCTATCCGGTGATCGACGTAAAGGTGCGGCTCACCTTCGGCTCGTACCACGATGTCGATTCGAACGAAAACGCGTTCCGCATGGCCGGCTCGATCGCTTTCAAGGAAGCGATGCGCAAGGCCAGGCCCGTGCTGCTCGAACCCATGAGATGGCCGTCGAAGTGGAAACGCCCGAGGAATTCATGGGCAACGTGATGGGCGACCTTTCCGGCCGGCGCGGCATCGTGCAGGGCATGGAGGACATCGTGGGCGGCGGCAAGCTGGTGGCGCGGAAGTGCCGCTTGCCGAGATGTTCGGCTACTCGACGTCGCTGCGCTCGCTGACACAGGGCCGCGCCACTTACACGATGGAGTTCAAGCACTACGCGGAGACGCCGTCGAACGTGTCGGAGGCCATCATCAACTCCAAGGCGAAGTAAGAGTCGCTTCAAAAAGCGTGTAGCATCGAAGTCCGTTGCTGGCTCGTTGGTGGCGGCAACGGACTTTCCTTATCCGCAGACGATACGACATGAGCGACCCACATCAGCACCTCGATTGGCGCGAACACGGCGTCAAGGTCATCAAGGGCGATCAGCTCGACACCAACACCCCGCAGACGCCGGGCATGAACCGCGCCGCCGCCATCGACGCGGCGCGCGTCGGCGCCCAGAAGATCTGGGCCGGCACGGTCACGATCCATCCGAATGCGAAGACGGGCGCGCATCATCACGGCGCGCTCGAGAGCGTCATCTTCATCTATATCGTGCGCGGCCAGGCGCGCATGCGCTGGGGCGAGCACCTCGAATTCACCGCCGAGGTCGGTCCCGGCGACTTCATTTTCGTGCCGCCCTACGTGCCGCACCAGGAAATCAACGCCAGCACCGACGAGCCGCTCGAATGCGTGCTCGTGCGCAGCGACAACGAGGCGGTAGTGGTGAATCTGAACATCGATGCCGTGGAGACACCCGAGGAAGTCTATTGGGTCGATCCGATCCACAAGCATCCGCACGACCACTGAAACGGGCGACTGGAACGCGCGGCGCCGACATGACGATGGCGGCGCGCAACTTGCTACCCCGCAAAGACGCGGCGGCGCTTTTGGGCGCGGCTAAACTGGTCGCTCGCCTGGCGTATGGGCCCGGCGAGCGCGACAACTACAACATCCGCACACGATGAAGAAACCTTCCACCGACGCGCATCTCCTCGAAATGTCCCGCCGGCACGCGGGCGAACTGGGCAATCACGCGATCGATGAATTCATGGCCGGGCGTCTCACGCGCCGCGAATTGCTGCGTCATGCGAGCGTGCTGGGCTTCGCGCTGACGGCGGGCGGCATTTTCGGCATGCCGGCCGCGCGCGCAGGGCGCGGGCAAGCCCGGCGGCACGATTCGCGTCGCGCACCTGACGCCGGCGGGCGCGGTGGATCCGCTCACGGTCACGGACGCGGCCGGTCTCGCGCTCATCAATCAGACGGGCGAGTTCCTGATCGATGACGACAGCGAGCACTTCACCTTGCGGCCGGCGCTCGCGCTGTCGTGGAAGTCGAACGACAAGGGCGACGTGTGGACTTTCAGGCTGCGCCCGAACGTGAAGTTCCACGACGGCCAGCCGATGACCGCGAAGGATGTCGTCGCGACCTTCAACCGCCTGTCCGATCCGAACGCGGGCTCGGCGGCGCTGTCGGTGCTGAAAGGCGTGCTGTTGAAGGATTCGGCGAAGGCGATCGACGATCACACCGTCGAGTTCCATCTCGACGCGCCCAACGGAAATTTCCCCTATTACGTTTCCTCGAATACGTATAACGCCGTGATTCTCCCGGCGAACTTCAGCGGGCCGTACGAAAAGACGTTCATGGGGACGGGCGCGCTGAAGCTCGAAAAATACACGCCGAAGGTCAGCGCCTCGTTCGTGCGCAATCCGGATTACTGGGGCGAGAAGTCCTTGCCGGATCGCGTGCAGTTCTCCTTCTACGCGGACCAGCAGGCGCAACTCCTCGCGATGCAAGGCCGCCAGGCCGACGTGATGGGCGATTTCACCGTGCAGGGCGGCGTCGCGATGCTGAGCAATCCGCAGTTCAAGGTGCTCGGCACGAAGTCGAGTTCCCACCGGCAGGGCAGATGCATATGCGCTGCGACATGGGCGCGTTCAAGGACAAGCGCGTGCGGCAGGCGCTGGCACTAGCGATCGACCGCGAGATCATCGTGAAGGGCCTGTTCCGCGGCTGCGCTCAGGTAGGCAACGACAGTCCGTTCGCGCCTGTGTTTCCGTCGAGCGATCTCACTGTGCCGCAACGCAGGATCGACATTGCGAAGGCGAAGCAGCTGATGAGCGAAGCCGGCGTCGCGAACGGCTTCGACATCACGCTCACGACCGAAAAGTACATGGAGATTCCCGATCTCGCGATCGTCGTGCAGAACGCGGCGAAGGCGATCGGCATCCGCATTCAGTTGAAGGTGGAGGCCCAGGATCTGTATTACGGATCGGGCACGTTCGGCAAGTCGGACTGGCTGGACTCGCCGCTCGGCATCACGGACTACGGGCATCGAGGCGTGCCGAACGTGTTCCTCAACGCGCCGCTCACGAGCGGCGGCACCTGGAACGCGGCGCATTTCAGGAACCCGGAGTACGACAAGCTCGTCGCGCAGTTTGTCGCCGCGCTCGATGTCGCGTCGCAGAAGAAGCTGTCCGGCCAGATCCAGCGCCTGCTGCTCGACCTGAAACGCCGGTCGTCATCCCTCCCCTACTTCTATGACCAGCTGATCGTCACGCGCGCCAACGTCTCCGGCGTGCGCTTCAATGCGATTTCGCAGATGTGGTTCGACCGCGCGACAGTATTGGCTGTATAAGGAGTGTTTCGACGATGAGCACGATCACGCCCTCGACGCCCGTCGCGGCGCCGCGCAACAGCGGCGGCGCCAAGGTGCGACGCATCGTGCGCTTCATCGGCGTGCGCCTGCTGCTCGCGCTTATCACGCTGTGGCTTCTGTCGATGATCGTCTTCGCGGGCGGCCAGCTTTTGCCCGGCGACGTCGGCCGCGCGATCCTGGGACCGCTCGCCGATGCGCGCGCCGTGGCGGCGCTCAACCATCAGCTCGGCGTCGACCGGCCGCTGCTCACGCAATACACGAGCTGGATCGGCCATTTCCTGCGCGGCGACATGGGGGAATCCTACGCGTTCCGCGCGCCGGTCGCGCCGTTCATCGGCAACGCGCTGTGGAACTCGGCGAAGCTCGGCGCGCTTGCGTTCGTCGTCGTGGTGCCGCTGGGCATCGCGGGCGGCGTGTATGCCGCGCTGCACGCAGGGCGCTGGATCGACAGGCTCATCAGCATCGGCGGACTGACGGCGACGGTCGTGCCGGAGTTCGTCTCGTCCATCGTGCTGATCCTGATCTTCGGCGTGTGGCTGCAATGGCTCCCGATCGAGGCGACCGTGCCCGCCGACGCCGGCTTCTTCACGCAACTGAAGTATCTGGTGCTGCCGGTGCTGCCGCTCGTGTTCGTGTTCTTCGGCTATATCGCGCGGATGGCGCGCGCCGGCACCGTCGAGGCGCTCGATGCGGATTACACGCGCACCGCGATCCTCAAGGGCTTGCCGCAGCGCGTCGTGATTCTCCGGCATGTGCTGCGCAACGCGCTGCTGCCGACCATCACCGTCGCCGCGACGCAGCTCGGCTACATGATCGGCGGGCTGGTCGTCGTGGAGACGCTGTTTCACTATCAGGGCATCGGCTCGCTGATCTACAACGCCGCGAAGGCGAAGGACTTTCCGATGCTCGAAGCCGGCGTGCTGACCGTCGGCGTGATCTACACGGCGGCGAATCTGATTGTGGATGCGCTCTACGTCGTGCTGAATCCGCGCCTGCGCACGTCGGGTTCGGCCGGAGACGCGCGATGAGCACGACCGCCGTCCCTCAAACGTCCGTCAAGCCGAGACGCTTCGAGGTGCTGGGCGCGCTGGTGCGCTCGGCCACCTTCGACACCGGCGTGCTGATCCTGCTCCTCTGGGTGCTGTGCGCGCTCTTCAGGCACTGGCTCGTGCCGCACGATCCGTACGCGTCCGACCCGCTCAACTCGCTCACGCCGCCGTCCGGCGATCACTGGTTCGGCACGGATCAACTGGGGTGCGACGTGTTCGCTCGCGTGATCGTCGGCTCGCGCGACATCCTCACCATTGCGCCGCTCGCCACGCTGATCGGCACGGCGATCGGTCTCGTGGTCGGCTATTTCGACGGCTGGGTCGACGCCGCGATCGGCCGCGCGATCGATGCGCTGCTGGTGCTGCCGCTCGTGATCGTCGCACTCCTGGCGCTGGCGGCGGTCGGCGCGAGCAACACGACGGTGATCCTCGTCATCGGTCTGACTTTCGCGCCGATCACCGCGCGTACCGTGCACGCCGCCGTGCTCGGCGAGCGGCATCTCGACTACGTGCTCGCGGCGCAGCTGCGCGGCGAAAACGCGCTCTACATCATGTTCGCGGAGATTCTGCCGAACGTGCTGCCACCGATCATCGTCGAGGCGACGGTGCAGCTCGGCTACGCGATCTTCGCCGTGGCGACGCTGTCCTTCCTCGGCTTTGGCATCCAGCCGCCGTCGGCCGACTGGGGCCTCGCCTTGTCCGAAAGCTATACGCTGATGGCGGGCGGCGCGTGGTGGACCGTCGTCTTCGATGCCGCCGCCATCGCGTCGCTGGTGGTCGCGGTGAATCTCGTCGCCGATGCCGTGCAGGGAGTGCTCGACCGATGAACGGACCGCCGCCATCGGCTTTCCCCACCTTCGGCGCCGCCAAGCGCGACCAGACCGACGCGCTTACGATCGTCGGCCTGACGGTCGCGTACCGTTCGCGCGGACGCGAGCGCGAAGTGCTGCAGGACGTCACGTTGCGTGTGCGGCGCGGCGAGATGTACGGGCTCGTCGGCAAATCGGGCTGCGGCAAGTCGACGGCCGCGCTCGCGGTACTGCGCTATCTTATCTGCCGCGCAACGGCCGCGTGAAGGCGGGCAGGATTTCGATCGCGGGCCGCAACATCGCCGTACTCGACGCCGACGCGCTGCGCGGGATGCGCGCCAACGCCGTGTCTATGGTCTATCAGGACCCGGGGCGCGCGCTGAATCCATCGCTGACGATCGCGCGGCAGGTCTCCGAAGCGTTCGAAGTCACGGGCGCCTCCGCCGGCGACGCCCTCGCCCGCACCGCCGAGATGCTCAGGCGCGTGCGCATCGCGTCGCCGGAACGGGTGATGGAGAGCTATCCGCATCAGCTCTCGGGCGGGATGCAGCAGCGCGTCGTCATCGCGATGGCGCTCGCGTGCAATCCCGAACTGCTGATTCTCGACGAGCCGACCACCGGGCTCGATGCCACCGTCGAAGCCAAAGTGCTCGATCTCATCGCACAGCTGCGCGATGAACTCGGCATGGCCGTGCTCTTCATCAGCCACAACCTCGCGGTCATCGGGCACATGTGCGATCGCGTCGGCGTACTGTACGCGGGCAAGCTCGTGGAGGAAGGCGCGAGCGCCGATGTCTTCGCGAGGCCGCGTCACCCGTACACGGTCGGCCTGCCGCGCGCCGGCCGCAGCAAGGAAACCGGCCGTCTGGACGCGATTCCCGGCTCCCTGCCGCTGCCGGGCTCGATCCCGCAGGGCTGCATATTCGCGCCGCGCTGCAAGCTCGCCGACGAGCGCTGCGTGACGAATGCGCCGCCGCCATATCGCGTGGCGTCGAAGCACGGCGATCAGATGGCCCGCTGCACTATCACGAGCGCGCGCAAACGCTGCCGCGCTCGAGCGACGCAGCGCCGGTGCCCATCGCGAACGGCGGTGAGCCGCCGCTCGCGCTCAGCGCGCGCAATCTCTCGAAGACCTTCCGCGTCGGCGACGAGGATGTGCGCGCCGTCCACGACGTCTCGCTGGATCTCGTGCAGGGCGAGACGCTCGGGCTCATCGGCGAATCGGGCAGCGGCAAGACGACACTTGCGAAGCTGCTTCTCGGCCTTGTGTCGCCCGACAAAGGCGCGACGCTCGAACTCGACGGCGCGAGCCTTCCGGAACGCGTGACCAAGCGCAGCGAGGCGCAGGTGAAATCGCTGCAGATCGTGTTTCAGAATCCCGACTCGGCGCTCAACCGCGCGCATTCGGTGCGGCAACTGATCGCGCGCTCGCTGTCCAAGCTCGCGGCGCTGCACGGCGAGGCCAAGGAGCGGCGCCTGCACACACTGACCGAAGCCGTGCGCCTGCCGGAGCGCTATCTCGGCTCGCGCACGCGGCAGCTGTCGGGCGGGCTCAAGCAGCGTGTGGCGATCGCGCGCGCGTTCGCGGGCGACCCCCGCGTGGTCGTCTGCGATGAGCCGACTTCCGCCCTCGACGTCTCCGTGCAGGCCGCGATCCTCAACCTGCTCGCCGATCTGCAGCGCGAGCGGCGCGTGAGCTATGTGTTCATCTCGCACGATCTGCATGTCGTGCGCTATCTGTCGGACCGCATCGCCGTGCTGTATCTCGGGCGCATCATGGAGATCGGCCGCGCCGCCGCCGTCTTCGAGGGCCCGCAGCATCCGTACACCGAGGCGCTGCTGTCCTCGGTGCCTTCCGTCGACGGCACGCACGCGAAGCGCATTCGCCTGTCGGGCGAACTGCCCAGCGCGGCGAACCCGCCCTCGGGATGCGTGTTCCATACACGCTGCTCGCTCAAGATCGGCGGTATCTGCGAGACCGAAGCACCGCCATGCCGCGATGCCGGCGACGGTCACACCATCCACTGCCACATTCCCGTCGACGAGCTGCGCACGCTGCAACGTCAGGTAAGCTGATCTCGCGCAAGGCGGATGCGGCCGATGCGGCGTTCACCGGAACCAAAGCGGCCCCGCGCATCTCTCATCGGTTCGACGTCCCACAACAACCAGGATTCAACCGATGAAACCCGCCCTCTCCGCCGTGCTCGCCGCAGGTCTGACTCTCGCTGTCGCGCTCACCGCCAACGCGCAGACGGCCCAGCCGGCTCCGGCGCCCGGTGCGTCCGATCCCACCTTCTCGGCTTACGCGCTCGCGCAGCAGTGCGCCGCGAAATCCGACAACGCGGCGATTGGCCAATACGTCGGCGCCGTGCGCGGCATCGTGCGTGGATATCAGTACGGCGTGCTGTTCCTGTCGCAGCGCGCGTCGCTGCCCGATACTGAAACGAAGCGCGTGTCGCTGTGCCTGACGGACACGCAGGTTTCGTCGATCATCGACGACTTTCTCGCCGACGCAAAGCAGGTAAATGAAGCCGATCTCAAGCGCACGCCGGCGAAAGTCGCCCTGCTCGGCTCGGTCCACGCGCATCACGCGTGCACGTAATCCCGGCTCCATGAAACGCTATCCGACGGCGAGGTAGTTCGCTTTCCCGCCGTCACGCGGCGGGCCCGGAAGCGCTCGGGCACGAGCTTGCAGGGATGCCCCGGTTCGGGGTAGCCCTCGGATTTCTGCCGGTTCGGAAGTTTCACGTGGTCCCGAGGCACGGGCTCGTACGGAGTCGCGCCGAGCAGATGGCTGATGACATTGAACCGTGCGCGCTTTTTGTCGTCGGAGCGCGCGATGTACCACGGTGCGACGTCGATATCGGTTTTCGCCAACATTTCGCCGCTGCGCGAACAGTCGCCAATCCTTTCGATTTCTACCGACAGTCAGCGAGAAAATGCGTACTCCGAACGTCAAAGCCCGTGCGATGCGGAAGCCGCCCTGCGGCCTCGAGGCGGCGTTATCCTCGTCGGTCAAAGCATTTCGAGCGCGCGCTTCGACTTCGGCGGCCTGAACTGCTGATCGATGTCCGCCAGTTCGTCGGCGGAAGGCGAGCTCGAGCGCCGCGCGATTCTCCCGAACGTGCGCGACATCGGCAGCCTTTGGTATCGCGAACACTTCGCGCTGCTGCAGCACCCACGCAAGCGCCACCTGAGACGCCGACACGCCGCGCGCCGCCGCGATCTTCTCCAGCGCGCCGCCGCGCGGCAGGCGCGCGTGATCGACGGGGCTGTACGCCATCGCGGGCATGCGGCGCTCGCGCAGCCACGGCAAAAGATCGAACTCGGGCCCGCGACGCGCGACGTTGTACAGAATCTGATCGGTGGCGCAGGCGTCGCCGCCGTCGAGCGAAAAGAGCTCTTCCATGTCGTCGGTGTCGAAGTTGCTCACGCCCCAGTGACGGATCTTGCCGTCGCGCTTCATGCCGTCGCGCTTCAATCTCTCGAAGCCGGCGACCACGCCTTCGAGATCCTCGCCGCCGCGCCAGTGCAGCAGATAAAGATCGATGCGATCGGTCTTCAGACGCTTCAGGCTGCGCTCGCACGCGGCCTGCACCCCGCGCTCGCTGCCGTTGTGCGGGGTACACCTTGCTGACGATGAAGAGTTCGTCGCGCCTGTCGCCGAGGGCTTCCGCGATGAGCTTTTCGCTTTCGCCGTCGCCGTACATCTCGGCGGTGTCGATGAGCGTCATGCTCAGTTCGACGCCCTCGCGCAGCGCGGCAATCTCGCTCTTGCGCGCATTCTGGCGCTCGCCCATTTCCCACGTGCCCTGGCCAAGCTTCGGAATCGCTTCGCCGCTCGGAAGCGTGACGGTCGGAACGGATCGGATCATTGCCAGCCTCCTTGTGTGTCCGCCGATTATGGCGCAAGGGTGCAGAGGCCGAAATCCTTTGGGTCCGCGCCGCCGCCGAAGGCAGCGAGCCGACGAGCGGATGGTACGAGCGGATCCAGCCGAAAAGCAGGCCCGCGAGCAGACAGCGACCCTCCGTGCCGAGCATGAAGCCGATTCCGCCGACACGCCGCGACGAACTGCCGTGCACATCGACGGGCGCTCCGCCAGCACCCGCCGGTGCTAGCGTGAGCCCATGATGAGCCGGCGCACTGGCTCGCGAAAAGCACGACCATGCCCGGTCCGAGCGGATAGCTCACGCTGTACACGGTCACGATGTTCGCCTGCAGCCGTGCCGTTTCTACGGTGGACAAACCGAGCCGGTTGACGGCTTCCGACACGGTGCGGACCACGGCCGATTCGTGCCGCCGCCGGCGAGCAGACCGGCCGCGGTTCCGGCATCGAGCTTGAGTACGACGACCGCGCCGAACGCGAGCGCAATCACCACGACGATCTCGATGATCGACAGTGCGCCATAACGCTAGCCGCGTCCGATATTCACGGCGAATTGCGGCCCTGCGCTAGAGCCGAGCGCGAAAATGAATAGCGCGAAAGCGATGTTCTGGAGATCGTGCGAAATAGGCACGCCCCCTTTTGAGCGTTGGATCAATGCGACGGTGAGCGTGCCGCAAACGCCCCGCGCTGAATGCGGCCGAGCTTGAATGAGCCAATGAAATAACAAAGCAACGAGCCTGGAAAACAATACGATTTCAGGCTTCGTGGCAAGCAAATTCCATATCATGGAGTTGGGGATTCGTTGAAGATCGGGAAGCGCTGCCTAATCTCCTCAAACTCAACGCTGCCGTCTCACTTGCGTTTTCACAAAGTTATTAATCGGAACATTGGAATCGATATATAAAACCTTTTATTTCGATGCTTGATATATCGAACACCCGCGAGCACAAGTGGCGACATTAAATACGCTTTATTAAGCGCTACCGACACAAAGCAGCAAGCGCGGCCAAATCCGTTCATTTCTGTCCGCAAACCGGCGCGGCTGTTTCGCAATACCTCCACACTTTCGAACAACGCTATTGCGAATTTGAGAACCGCTATCCGCAATATGCCGGTTACGTAAATACAACGTTCTTCGAGAAAGCGGCGTTTCAAAATCCGTGCCCTTATCGACTGGGAAGATGGAAACATGAAAAAATACCGGTCATACCGAACTTTACGAATCCGATATTGCAATATCTGCGACTTGTCAATATTATCGTCTTCACACGCTGTTCAATAACCGGACGCGCGCTACTCGAAGGGTTGGATCATCTGGAATCAACAGTCACGCACACAGAAGGCGAGCCGAGCGGCACCTTGCGCGTCGTCGCATCGAGCGCGCTTTCCCTGCTCACGCTGACGCCGCTCATCGATGACTTCCGCAAGCTCTATCCCAGGGGCAACGTGCGGCTGACGCTCGCCGAGCGCCACGTCGATCTTGCCGAGGACGGATACGACGTCGGCATCGTCACGGCGTTCATGGTGTCCAGTACGGCGTCGAGCGGCCCGTCGGCACCAACGCGCTCGTGCCGGTGGCTACGCCCGCCTTCATCGCCGAGCATGGCATGCCTGCCGCGCCGGCGGACCTGCAAACGTTGCCGTCGGTGGGTCTGCCGAACGAGATGCGCAACCAGACCTGGCACTTCCGTCACCGTCACGGTGCGGCCGACCAGATCACGCTCCCGCCCGTGTACTCGGTCAACAACGGGCTGATGGTCCGCCTTGCGACCCTGAAGAGCATGGGTTTCTCGATCTTGCCCGAAGACATCGTGCAGGCCGATGTGAAGGAAGGCCCGCTCGTTCGCCTGCTGCCGGAGTATTCGATCGATGATCCTGACATGAAAGTGTCGATCGTCTACCCGGGGAGGCAGTATCTGCCTGCCAAGACGCGCTTCTTCATCGACTATGCGCTGGACTACCTGAGCCGGGAATTCGCGGCTGCCGCTAGCCGTCCCGATGACATCATCAGGCCGCCCATGCCAACGCTCATGCCGCTTTCGAAGACGAACGTCGTGCCGGCCACCGCGAATTGACGCCCAACGACTGATCGGGACTCCGGACGGCTCGCACGTAAGATGCGACCGTCCGGCCCGCCCCGGCGCCCGACACGATGGCCCACATCCCGCCCTGCCTCCCGCCTGACCCTTTCCTTGATAGCAGCCGGTACGGTGCCGACACCTGACGCGGACCGCCAGGGTGCTCTGTGCCGAACCGGATCATCAGAAAAAGAAAGCACATCCCGACGCGCGAACAGCCGTCCGCGCAAACCGGATGTTTCAAGAGGTCGTGCTCGGAAGCGTCAGGCACCGCGCACATTTCGCGCAAGAGCGCCGCCTCGCGCTCGTGCACTTCCACCGGCATGCACAGCGCGCCGGCGTAGGCCATGTAGCGCGCGCGATGCTGCCCATTGCGAAACGCGACCACGCCCTCCCGATGCACGCCGAGCAGCCCGAGCAGCCCAGGCGAGCGCCGCGCGCTGATCGTCACGTACGGCATTTCCGGCACGCGCGGATTGTCGGGATCGAGGAACTCGCGGATGCCGCGCACCTTGCCCGCGTGCCACTCATCGACAGCCTTGAGCACGTAGTCGGTGTCGTCGCGGTCGGCGCACTCCAGGAGCTTTCTGACGTCGACGAGCACCACCTGATGACGCGAGCCATAGTCGTGGAACACCCGCTTCAGGCGCACGAAGTCATACTGCGGATGGCTCTGGAGCCTGACGATCCAGACCGCTTCTGCGGCGGTCGGCGCAACCATCGTGTCCATGTTCGGCATATCGAGAGAACTGCGGCGCGCGCCCCGTGCGCACGTGTTTCGCAAACATCATTCGCAAGCAAAGACCCGAACGAGCTGCGCTAAACGAACGCCCGGATCAAGTAAACTTTTACACCCTAGACGCAATTCATGAAAGCGCCATGACGGGCACGTCGCATGCTTTTGTTGTCAGAATCGAACACTCCGGCGGAACACGGCTGTACGCAGGTCATTCGACCTTTGCGCATGCTTGCGTTCAACGATAAGTGGACACTTCTTCGGATCTCATCGTCGCGCGCCCAGAGGGACTGTTCTGTGCCGAGGGCAGCTTTTATATCGACCCATGGCGGCCCGTCGAGCGCGCCGTCATCACGCATGCGCATTATCTCGCGGCCAATCCGGGCCTCGGCGTGCTGCTGTCGCGGCTGCCGGGCATCGACGTGCAAGAACTCGAGTATGGAGAAGCAATCGTTGTGAACGGCGTGCGCGTGTCGCTGCATCCCGCCGGGCATGTGCTCGGCTCCGCGCAGGTGCGCGTGGAACACAAGGGGCGCGTCTGGGTCGCATCGGGCGACTACAAGATCGAACCCGACCCGACCTGCGCGCCCTTCGAGCCCGTGCGCTGCGATACCTTCATCACGGAGTCGACCTTCGACCTGCCGATCTATCGCTGGGAGAACCCGCGCGCGGTCTTCGACGGCATCGATTCCTGGTGGCGGCACAACGCTGCGCAGGGCCGCGCGTCGGTGCTCTTCTGCTATTCGTTCGGCAAGGCACAGCGCATTCTCGCGGGAGTGGATGCCGCCATTGGTCCGATCTTCTGTCACGGTGCGGTCGAGCCGCTCAATCGCGCCTATGCGCAAGCGGGTATCGCGTTGCCCGAAACGCGGCTCGTCAGCGACATCGCCGCGAAAGACAAGACCGCGTTCAAGGGCGCGCTGATCATCGCGCCGCCGTCCGCACAAGGCAGCACATGGATGCGCCGCTTCGGCGATTACAGCGACGCCTTCGCCTCCGGCTGGATGCGCCTGCGCGGCACGCAGCGGCGCCGTGGCGTCGATCGCAGCTTCGTGCTTTCCGATCACGCCGACTGGCCCGGCCTGCAGTTCGCCATCGGCGCGAGCGGCGCGGAGCGCGTGATCGTCACGCACGGACAGATCGAGCCGATGGTGCGCTGGCTCAGCGAGCAAGGGCTCGACGCGGGCGCGTTCAAGACCGAATACGGCGACGACATCATCGAAGCCGATACGGCCGCGCCCGAGGCCGCCGCGCAATGAAACGCTTCGCGACGCTCTATGCCGCGCTCGACGCGACCACATCGACCAATGAAAAGCTGGAAGCGCTGATCGCGTATTTCTCCGGCGCCGAAGCCCAAGATGCCACGTGGGCGTCGTATTTTCTCGCCGGCGGCAAGCCGCGCCAGTCCGTGCCGACGCGCCTGCTTGCCGAAATCGCCCGCGAGCGCGCCGGCTTGCCGGAGTGGCTTTTCGAAGAGTCGTATCAGGCGGTCGGCGATCTCGCGGAGACCATCGCGCACGTGCTGCCGCCGGCAACGCGAGAATCGTCGCTCGGGCTCGCGCAATGGATCAAAGAGCGCGTGCCCACACTGCGCGGCGCGAACCCGTCCGAATTGCGCGAGCGGCTCACGGGCTACTGGGACGAACTCGACTGGAGCGAGCGCTTTCTGCTCACGAAGCTGATCGGCGGCGGCTTTCGCGTGGGCGTCGCGCGCCAGCTCGTCGTGCGCACGCTGGCCGAAGTGGCCGGCGTCGATCACAAGCGCATCGCGCAGCGCATGGTGGGCTGGACCGATTCGCGGCAGGCGCCGAGCGCTGCGCGCTACCTGCGGCTGATCGCGCCCACAGCCGCTGGCGACGACGTCGACACGCCGCATGAAAGCGATATCGGCCTGCCTTATCCGTTCTTTCTCGCGCATTCGCTCCAGGCCGATCCGGCAACGCTCGAGTCCACCGCCGACTGGATCGCCGAATGGAGTGGGACGGCATCCGGGCGCAGGTCGTCAGGCGCGCGGGCCGCGTGTGGATCTGGTCGCGCGGCGAGGATCTCGTGACGGACCGCTTTCCCGAACTCGCGTCGCTCGGCGTCGCGCTGCCTGACGGCACCGTGATCGACGGCGAGATTCTCGCGTGGGAGCCGGGGGCTGCCGCGCCCTTGCCGTTCGCACGATTGCAGCCGCGCATCACGCGCAAGTCGCTCACGAAGAAGGTGCTCGCCGATTCGCCCGCGGCGCTGCTCGCCTACGATCTGCTCGAAGCGGACGGGCGCGATCTGCGCACCGAACCGCTGCATGCACGCCGCGCGCGGCTCGATGCCCTCGCGCATGAACTGTCGTCGACTCTTGCCGTCGATCTGCTGCGCGTCTCTCCGATGGTCATCGCATCGGACTGGGGCGCGCTCGCCGCGCTGCGCGAGGAAAGCCGCGCGCGGCGCTGTCACGGGGCGGCGTAATGGAGCCGGGGATGGGCGGCGTAATGGCGCCAGCAGAAACAGGGTAAAACGCGGATTCGAACGGTTTCAAGATTGCGGTTTTTTGCCGTTTTTAGCAACCGCATTTTCGCTGCTTTCAGGCATCGGCTTGGGCTTTCGGA
>LFJH01000040.1 GCA_001189335.2 Candidatus Paraburkholderia schumanniana | reverse complement strand
AGTGATCAACTGGACGCGATCTACGATCGGATCGAACGTCTGAAGGCGGGCATCCGCGCGAAGGTCGAACACCCGTTTCGCGTGCTCAAGCGGCAATTTGGCTACACGAAGACCCGGTATAGGGGGGTGATGAAAAATACTGCGCAGATCACAACGCTGTTTGCGCTGGGCAATTTGTGGATGGCACGCAAGGCCTTGCGAAGCGCTTGAAATGCTTGAAGCGCTTGAGGATCGAAACGCGAGACTCAGAAAACGAGGCCGCCACGGTTCAAAAGTTGACTAATCACCCGCAGGCCATCGTCGCGATCGATACGATGCGAAGCGTAAAACGTCAGCGCTCTGAAATCGAGTTGTGCAGAGGTTCCCTAGCTCGCGTAGCGTGCGAGACCTTCGGCCAAGGCGTCGAAGGTCGCGTGGCAGCGCGGGCTGGCGCGCAGGTCCTCGTGCATCGTCATCCAGGTCTCGAGCTGGAACGCGAAGACCTTCGGCGCGCTCGTCGCGACGCTCGGCCTCGAACTGCATACGCCGCTCGGAGAAGCGATAGAGGCGACTCTCGCCGGCCTCGGCTGCATCGACGCTCACGCTTCGACGTCGAGCTTCACTTCGTAGAGCGACTTGCCGTCGAGGTCGTGCAGCGAGACCGTCATCGCGCGGCTCACCGGATCGATCTTCGCGCGTCCATAGAACTGCTGCAGCGACGCGGGCGAGCGGTTCTGCGGATTGTCCTTCGGCACGCTCACGTAGCGCAGGTCCGGGCCGAAGGTCGTGTCGAGATCGTTGAGACCGAAGGTGCCCGCGTTGATCGGCCCGCCGACGAATTCCCAGAACGGCTTGAAGTCGGAGAACTTCGCGCGCGACGGATCGTAATACGTCGCCTGCGCGTAATGCACGTCCTGCACGTCCGCGGTCACCCAGACGACATTCCTGATGTCCTCCTGCTTGATGAACGCGAGGATGTCCTTCAGCTCCAGCTCGCGACCGAGCGGCGCGCCGTTGTCGGCGTTGGCCCATGCTTCGTACGTGCCCTTCGGTACATCGGGGTTCGCGTCGGGCACGACGAGCGAGATCGGCATGTCGCTCGCGATCACCTTCCACGTCGCACGCGATGCCTTCAGCGATGCCTTGAGCCACGCCGTCTGCTGCGAGCCGAGGAAGGCCGAATTGGCATCGAGACGCGTCTGCCGGTTCGGCGAGTTCGCGCCGCGATACGAACGCTCGTCGAGCATGAACACATCGAGCAGCGGGCCGAACTGGAAGCCGCGATAGACCTGCTCCGGATCGAGCTGATTGATGCGATACGGGTTGTATTCGAACATCGCCTGCTTCGCGCGTGCCTCGAGCAGGTCGATCGCGCGCGTCTGATAACGCTTCTCCGCCTCGCCGATTCTCTGCCCCGGATACCAGTTGTTGCGCACTTCGTAATCGTCCCACTGCACGAGAAACGGCACTTCGGCGGCGAAGCGGCGCTTGTTCTTGTCGAGCTGGTTGTACGCTAAGGCCGCGCGGTAATCGTCGAGCGTCTGCGCAACATGCGACTTGCCTTCGGTGACGATGTTGGTCCACATCGTGCCGTCGGGCAGCTTCACGTCCGACTCGATCACGCCGTCCGCGTAGATCTGGTCGCCCTGGTGGATGAAGAAGTCCGGCGTTTCGCGGCGCATCACCTCATAGATGCGATAGCCGCCGAAGCGCTCGTTGATGCCCCAGCCCTGCCGGCCTCGTCGCCGGAGAAGACGAAGCAGACTGGCTTGTTCGCATCGAGCGACGCCGTGCACAGGCGCCCCCGTCACCGGCTCGCTGTACGCCTTGCCATCGACGAGATCCTGAAAGCGCACGCGATAGAACACGTCGGCGCCGGGCGGCAGACCGGTCAGATCGACGCGCGCGGTGAAGTTGCTGCCATCGAGCGCCGCCGGCCCGATGCGCCGCTGGAAGGTCTTGAAGCTTTCGCTCGTGGAGTATTCGACGATCATGCGCGCAGGGCAGTCCGTGCGGCTCCAGACGATGCCGCTCGTCGCGGTGACGTCCCCGCTTATCACGCCGCCGGGTAGTTGCGGACGCAACTTGTCGGAGGTGACGATGGCGGGCGCGACGCCTTGCGCGAGTGCATCGGTGAGACCCGCGCCATTGAGCGCGAGCCCCGTGCCGGAAACGAGGCCCTTCAAGAGCGTGCGACGGGACGGTTTGACGATGCGATCCGGTATGACGAGCTTCCTCTCGAACTGTGCGATGGGTCAGGGGTCAGATATGTGCGCTGCATGGAATCGACGATGGTAAAGCGTAACGGTGTCGCTTTTGTTTCAATGGGCGCCTCATTGCCCTCGCGGTTCGTCGCGATCAGCACGCGGCGATTGCTGTGCCGGCTCACCACATCCGAAACGCGCTCTTCCCAGAAGCGCCAGTGGATCGCCTTCGTGCGGCCGATCACGATGAGATCCGCATCGAACTCGCGCGCGCGAGCGTCATGCCGCCGGGCAGGTCCATCGACACGTACGCGCCATTTATGCTCGATGCCCGTATTGCCTGCAGCGTGCGCTTCTCGACGTCGCGCGCAAGGGCCTCGACGTATTCGAACGCCCCGCCGCAGTCGTACGGCACGGACGAAACCGCCCACCACGGCATGCGGTCGACCACATGAAGCGCCGTCAGGCGCGCGTTGGATTCGCGGGCCCGTGCGATGCCGAGCGCGAGCGCGGCATGACTGAGGTCCGGTCCCACCGCCACGAGAATGTGCTGTTGCATGATGTCGTCTCCAATCGAAAGCGTGATTCAGTTCATGCACCAAGCGCGCCTCACCGTATCGACTACGGCGGTCTCGGTGCAGGTGACGAGGCCGTCCGCGACGACCGCCATTTCGCAAAGCGTCAGCACTTCGCGTCGCATGCGCTCGTCGTGCACTTCTTCCGCGAGCTGCTGAAGGACACGCGTATCGACGCGGCACACGTCATCCCATGTGAGATACGAAGCACGCGTGAAGTCTTCGCAAACCTCGCGCACGATCTCGTGCAACGCTTCGGCATTCAACCCGAGCCGCTCATAGAACCCGCGCCGCTCGAGCTCTTCGATTTCAACGCTGCCGATATGCCCGTCCGCGATCAGCGAGATCACGACGATGCGCGCCGCGGTGCGTGGGCTGTCCGATGGATAGTGGCGCATGGCTCTTCTCCTCGATGAAACGTCGTCAAAGGGAAAGCGGTGCGAAGGGTTTCATCGGGATCGCGCCACCTTGCATGCTTCGCATCGTAGGAGCGGAGAATGAGCGATGAATGAGCGTGCATGCGGCGCGCGCAGGCGTCATACCCGTACGGTATGGCTCCAGTCCCTATCGGTATTGGACGCGGCGCGCGCTGCTCTCTTACTCTCCGACGCATAACCAACAACGGAGACTTCATGAGCACGCCTCTCGATATCGCGCCGCTGATCGACCGCGAACGCGTCAGTCCTTTTCAGTGGACCATCTTCCTGCTCTGCTTCGCGACCACGCTCTTCGACGGCTTCGACACGCAAGCCATCGCCTACACGGGACCGGCGATCGTCGCGGCGTTCAGGCTCGCGCCCGGCGATCTCGCACCCATCCTCATCGCGGGCACGCTCGGCATGACCATCGGCGCGATGACGCTCGGGCTCGTCGGCGACCGTGTGGGGCGGCGTCCCGCACTGCTCGGCGGCGTTGCGCTGTTCAGCGTCGCGTCGCTCGCAACCGCGTTCGCAGGGAGCACGGCGCAGATTCTCGTGCTGCGCTTCATCGCCGGGCTCGGCATGGGCGGCTGCACGCCGGTGCTGCTCGCGCTCGCGGCGGAATACGGACCGGCGCGGCATCGCGGCACGATCATGACGGGCGTGCTGCTGGGGCTGCCGGCGGGCGCGATGCTCGGCGGCCTGCTGGCGGCGCGCATGATGCCGGTGATCGGCTGGGGAGGGTGTGTTCGTGGTCGGCGGGGCCGCGCCGTTCGCGTTGCTCGTCCTGCTTTACTTCGCGTTGCCCGAATCGCTGCATTACCTTGTGACGCGTTCTCGCGACGATCACCGCGCCGTGCGCGCGACACTCTCGCGCATCGTGCCGCAGCCGCTCGCGCCGGACGCGCGCTTCGCCGTGCACGAAGCCGCCGCGCGCGCGAGTGTCGGCGCGCTCTTTCGCGAAGGCAACGCGCGCAACACCGTCGCGATATGGGCCGTGTATTTTTTCAACTGGATCGCGTGGTTCATGTTCCTCTCGTGGCTGCCGACCGTGCTGAAGGCCGCTGGCCTGCCCGCCGCACAAGCGCCGCTCGGCACGGTCGTGGTGAACGCGGTGTTCATCGTCTGCGCGATTCCGCTTTCCATCGTGCTGCCGAAGATCAGCACGCGGCGTCTCCTGATCGCGCTGCTTGCGCTCGGCATCGCGATCGCCATCGGCCTCGCGTATGCGGGCACGTCGTGGGGGCTCGTCTTCACGCTAGCGGGCGCGGCAGGACTCGGCATCGGCGGACAGCAGATCGCGCTGAACTATCTCGTCGTCGGCTCCTATCCGACGACACTGCGCGCCACTGCCACCGGCTGGGCCATCGGCATGGGACGCGCGGGCGCGATCGCCGGATCGGCGGTCGGCGGCACGTTCCTCGACATGGGTGGACCCAACGGCTTCTATCTGACGCTGGCCGGGCCGCTCGCGGCGGCGCTGCTCGCCGTCATCGCGATCCGCACCGGCGAGCGCCAGGCTGATTTCTCGCTCGCGACCGCGGCCCACTGAGCGCTGTCGGCGCCGGCCGACCAGGCACGCGCCAAAACGTTGGCGGACGCACGACAGTTCGCTTTTCGCGAACCCGCCTCCCGCGCCCCGGAGCCTTGTCACACAAGGCTTCCGGGGCGTTCTCGCATCTACTGGCACAGCCGGTGCATACGTGCTTGCCGTCGCGTCATGACTGCCTGCCACTGACATGACGCGACCGGGCCGGCCGCTTCGCGTGGGCCGCCCCGTTTCTTCCGATGCCGCGTATCGAGGTTCCGGCGGCACGTGCGGGCCTTTAGGGAGATGGACATGAACAACTTCGACGACGCCTTCGAAGCGCTCATCGGCAGCGAAGGCGGCTACTCGTTCCATCCGGCCGATCCGGGCGGCGAAACGATGTGGGGGCGTGACGGCGCGCGTCGCGCGCGGCTATGGCTATGCGGGGGCGATGAAGGATTTGCCGCTCGAACTCGTGAAGCGCATCGCCAAGCAAAAGTACTGGGACCCGCTGCATCTCGATGAATTCGATCCGCGCGTCGCGTTCCAGATCTTCGATGCGAACTACAACGGCAGGCTCGTGGTGCTGTGGATGCAGAAGGCATCGGGTGCGACGGAAGACGGCAAGTTCGGCCCCGATACCGTGGATGCCGTGAAGGCCGCCGATCCGATGCGCTTCGTGATGCGCTTCGCCGCCTATCGACTGCGCTATCTGAAGGGCCTGCATACATGGCCGACGTTCAGCCGCGGCTGGACGGAACGCATGGCGACGAATCTTCTTCTGGGAGCAGCATGATGGACTGGTCGAGAGTGGCGGCAACCATCGGCGCGAAGGCGCCTCTTCTGGCGGGTCTCATCGGCGGGCCGGTGGGGCTCGGCGTAACGGCCGCGGCCGCGATCATCTCGCACGCGCTGGGCACGCCGAGCGACCCGGATATCGTCGAGACCGCGCTCAACGATCCCGCCGCGCTCGAAAAGATCGGTCAGGCCGAAAGCGCGAACTCGTTGCAGCTGTAACAACTCGTCATGGCAGCGGCGCAGGCGCGTCTGTCGTTCGAGGCGGATATGGCGCGCATCGCGGCGGGCGATCGCGCCGATGCGCGCGCGATGGGCATCGCCAACAAGGACTGGGTGCCGAAGGTGCTCGCGATGAGCGTGACCGGCGGCTTCTTCGGCATCCTCCTGCTGATGGCGCTGCGCGCGCTGCCGGGAGGCCAATCGCGATCTGGTGAATGTCGTGGTCGGCGCGCTGGGGACCGCGTGGATCAGCATCATCGGGTATTACTTCGGGACGTCGGCGGGGTCGATGCGCAAGACCGAGCTGCTCGCGCAGCCGAGCGTGCCGATCACATCGGAGACGGCGGTCACGTTGCGCGATCCCGCGCCTGCATCGTCCACGCGCGATCAGGCCGGCGCGAACAGCGATGGCGCGCATCGCGTGTTCGCACCCGGCGGGCAGGGGCCGATCTTCAAGGGCGGGTCGTGAGGCGTCTTGCGTCAGACTCCGGGGCGGGGATCGTATGGGCGCGGCGGACGATGCGCGATGTTCTCGACCTGCAGACCGATTGCGTCGCCGAAGGTGTACGCGCAAACATGCAAACAGCGCGTCACTGGTAGTCCTCTTCCAGTTGATGGCGAATGGCGAGCATGCTCGCGGTCGTCTCGTCGTCGACCTCGAACAGGACTACGTAACCCAACGAACCAAACGAGACAAGCGACTCACGCAGAAATGGATCCTCTCGTGCCGCCAGACCGCGCGCAATGAATTCTCGTTGATGCCGGCGGCGGCCCACACCCGCGCGCAGCGCAGATTCCATGAACGACGAGAGTGTTTCATTCTCGCCAAGCACATCTTCCACCGCCTCGCGCAGTTCCGGTTCGACTCTCAGTGCGGGAATGGTCGCTGATTTCATGCTGTCATGTTTGTATCGCAATTGCGATACATGATGGCGCCAACACGGCTCCCGAAAATCCTCACCTTTGACCTGTTTTCGCGTGCCGAAGCGCCTTGAATCAAGGGCCTAGAGCGACTTTCGACGCCACGCTCCCGAAAACCCTCACCTTTACGCCGATCGCCGATATCGTTCTCGTCGCAATCGCCCGTCTATTGCGACGCTATCCTCCCCGACATCGACACATGAAGGAAGCGATGACCGAACGACCAGCGAACGCTTGACGCTAGATCACGTTCAGCATCGACAGCGCCGTCTCCTGCAAGGGCTGCAGCACGCGAGCGAGCGCCGCCTCGCTCGTCTCCTTCCCGATCGGCATGTTCACCGACAGTGCCGCCATCACTTCGCCGTGCCGGTTCTTCATCGGCACCGCCACGCCACGCACACCCGTCTGCAACTGCTGCTCGATCGCAACGTAACCATCCACGCGCGCCTGGCGAATCTTCTCCCAGAGCTTTTCCTTGTTGGTGATCATGAGCGGCGTGAAGGGCTTGAACTCGGTCGCATCGAGCCATTGACGCACGGACGCCTCGTCCATGTACGAGAGCATCGCGATACCGCCCGACATCAGCGTCGCCGGCACGCGCGCGCCGAGCACGAAGCCCGTGGTCATCACGCGCGTCGAGCCGTTGCGCGCGATGATGACGAGATCCCAGTCGTCGAGCACGCTCACATACACGGACTCGTGAATCAGCGCGCCAGTTGCTGCAGATAAGGCTGCACGATGCGCGGCAGCCGCGCCGACTCGAAGTACGACCAGCCCATGCGCAGCACGCGGGGCGTGAGATTGAAGAGCTTGCCATCGGTCTGCACGTAGCCGAGGTGCGCGAGCGTCAGCAGATAGCGGCGCGCGGCCGTGCGCGTCAGGCCGGTGCGCGTCGCGGCCTGGGTCGGGGTCATGCGGGCGTGCTGATCGTCGAAGGTTTTGAGGATCGCCAGCCCCTTCTCCAGACCGGCGATCCAGTCGCGTTTGTCGAGTACAGGTTTAGTCATGCTGGCGTACTTGTTTAGTTATGGATAGTGGCTTGTTTCGGGCGCACGTCCCCTGCATTTGCTAGTGCTAACCCCCAAAATGATCAATTATCGGACACTCGCGTGCGATAATCGCGCAAAATTTATCATAAAACGTTGATCCAACGGGGTTGCGCTTTTATTCTCCAATCACTTTCAGAGCGACGCGTGTTCCCCATACCCGAACGCCCCGCCGCTCGGCCCGGTTCCCAGGCTCACACCCATAAACCCATTGTTCGGAGACATCTCTATGGCTAGCCCTAAGGACGACGCGCACGGCGGCCGCCAGGCGAAAAAGGCGACGGCGAGCGGCTGGATCGGCTCGGCGCTCGAGTACTACAACTTCTTCATTTACGCCCAGGAGGCGGCGCTTATATTTCCGCAGTTGTTCTTCCCGTCGGGCAATCCGAAGGTGGCGATCATCGCGTCGCTGGCGACCTACGGCGTGGGTTACGTCGCGCGTCCGATCGGCGCATTCGTGCTCGGCCATCTGGGCGACACGCACGGCCGCAAGAACGTGCTGTTCATCTGCATGTTCCTGATGGGCTTCTCGACGATGGCGGTCGGCCTTCTGCCGACGTACCACAGCGTCGGCATGCTCGTGCCCGCGCTGCTCGTCGTCCTGCGGCTGATCCAGGGCTTCGCGGTCGCCGGCGAAATCTCCGGCGCCAGCTCGATGATTCTCGAGCACGCACCGTTCGGACGTCGCGGCTACTATGCGAGCTTCACGGGGGGTGCAGGCCGGTCAGATTCTCGCGGCCGCCGTGTTCCTGCCGCTCGCCGCGTTCATGCCGGAAGACATGTTCAACGCATGGGGCTGGCGCGTGCCGTTCCTGCTGTCGGCCTTCGTTCTCGTCGCGGGCTACATCATCCGTAAGGAAGTGCATGAAACCCCGGCGTTCACGTCCGAAGGTGCGCACGGCGATCTGCCGAAATCGCCGATCAAGGAAGCGTTCGCGAACAGCACGCCCGACATGGTCCGCGTCGTCTGCACTGCGCTGATGAACGTGATTCCGGTCGTCGCGACGATCTTCGGTGCGGCGTATGCGGTGCAGTTTTCGTACGACATCGGTTTCCACAAGAGCGTGTATCTGTGGATTCCGGTGGTCGGCAACATCGTCGCCGTGCTGGTGATTCCGTTCGTCGGCAACCTGTCGGACAAGATCGGCCGCTGTCCGCTGATGATCGGTGGTTCGCTGCTCTCGGGTCTGCTGTCGTTCGCGTATCTCTATGCGATCAGCATCCACAACGTGCCGTTCGCATTCCTGATGTCGCTCCTGATGTGGAGGAGCGTCGTGTATCAGGGCTATAACGCGATCTTCCCGAGCTACTATCCGGAACTGTTCCCGACGCGCTCGCGTGTCTCGGCGATGGCGATTGCGCAGAACATCGGCACGACGATCACCGCGCTGCTGCCCGCGCTGTTTGCGGCGGTTGCGCCTCCGGGATCGAACAACATCCCGCTGACGGTCGGCGCCCTTGCTTTCGGCGTGACGATCATCGCGGCGATCGCAGCCTACACCGCACGCGAAACGTACCGCATCCGCCTGAACGATCTGGGCAAGAAGGACGCCGTGCCGATGAGCGAGCAGGAGTACGAGCGCCTGCGCGCCGGTTCGATGGCCGTCGAGAAAGTCGCCAAGGCGCGCCACGCTTGAAGCATATCTGTTGGAGTGATTTGCCGGGCTCTTCGGGGCCCCTTTTTTTGTTTGCACTCAGCGTTCGAGCTTCGCATGCGATATCCATTCGAGGATCGCGGCCGCCCTTCGCGATAACATGAAAGCCAGCTCATCAATGACATGGAGTTATGAATGGCCGGCTTCAACGAACGCATCCTCAACGGCATCAGCGTGTTCGCGGCGATCGTCGACGCGGGCACGTTCGCCGCGGCGGGCGATCGTCTCGGCATGTCGCAGCCGGGCGTAAGCCGCGCGATCGCACGTCTCGAAGCGCGCCTGAAGATTCGCCTCTTCGACCGCACGACGAGAAGCGTATCCCTCACCGACGATGGCCGGCGCTTCTTCGAGCAGGTCATGCCGCATCTCGTCGGCTTGGAGGAAGCGGCGGCCACCGCGTCGGGCAGCGCGACGGCCGTGCGCGGGCGCCTGCGCGTAAGCGTCGATCCGATCTTCTCGCGACTTCTGCTCGGGCCGAAACTCGACGCGTTCCTCAAGGCGCATCCCGATCTGGAGCTGGAGCTCATCACGAGCGACCGGCTCGGCGACATGATCGCGGACGGCTTCGATCTCGCGATTCGCTTCGGCGAGCCGTGCAATTCGAGCCTCGTCGGACGCAAGCTGCTCGATACGCCCGTGCGCACTGTGGCCGCGCCGTCGTATATCAGGCGATGCGGCAAGCCTGCGACGCCTCAGGCGCTCGCCGACGATGCGCACACGTGCATCGAGTTCCGCGATCCGGAAACGGGCCGGCCCTTCGTGTGGGAATTTCATCGCAAGAAGAAGCGCATCACCGTGCAGACGCGCGGCCGTCTCACGCTGAATGATCCCGGCACGATGCTGAGCACCTTGCTCTCGGGCTATGGAATCGCGCAGATTCTCGCGCTCGGCCACGAGCACCTGCTCGCCGATGGCAAGCTGATCGACCTCTTCCCGGACTGGCCCGACGAGCGTTTTCCGCTTTATGCATATCATCCGTCGCGGCATCATCCGCCGGCGAAGACGCACTCGTTTCTCGATCTCGTGATCGCCTTGACGACGGGAAAGCGGTGAGGCATGTCCTCAGCGCTTTCAATGACGCAATGTCATCGGCCGTGTCTCAGCGCAGGCGCTTTTCGAACCAGTGATCTGCGTAAGGCTCGACGCTGAACGGAGCGACCTTGACATAGCCCGAGCGCCGATACAGCCCGATCGCCTCGCTCAGCGCCTTGTTCGTTTCCAGGCGAACCGCCTTTGCGCCGCTCTGCCGCGCGTGCCTCTCCGCCTCTTCGAGCAATCGCTGGCCGACGCCCAGGCCGCGCGCCGACGCGCTCACCCACATGCGCTTCAGCTCGGCCGCAGACTTGCCGTGAAGCTTCAGCGCGACACAGCCGATGGCCGCGCCGCGCAGCCTCGCCACGATCAGTGCGCCATTCGGGGCGGTGAGTTCGAGCGCATCGGCGGACAGGCTGATCGACGGATCGAAGCCCGCATCGAAACGCGCGTCGAGTTCAGCGAAATACTGGCCGATGCACCATTGCGCGTCTTCGCTCGCCGGGTTCTCGATGGCGAAATGCGTCAGCGATGGCTGCAGCAGGCGCTCCACCTCGGCCATCGCGGCGATCAGGCGGCGGCGCTGCCCTTCGCTCAAAGGCGCCAGCATGCCGCAAGCCATCGCATCCGAAAGCCGTTCGAGCGCCTCGCGCTCCTCGCGGCCCTTTTGGGTGAGACGCGCGCGGCGCACCCGGCGGTCGTCGGGACGCGCATCGACGAGGACCAGTCCTTGCCGCTCCAGCGAACCGAGTGTGCGGCTGAGATAGCCCGAATCGAGACCGAGACGCTCGCGCAGCAAGCGAAGATCCGCGCCTTGCGCTCCGATCTCCCAGAGCAGATGCGACTCGCCCATCGGCCGGGCACGCCCGAGAAAGCGATCATTGAGCGCGCCGATGCCCTCCGCAACGGTGCGGTTGAAGCTGCGAATCTGGCTGATGTCGGACGGGTTCATATCTCTGACTCTAGTCAGAGAACCGCCTGCGGTCAATCCGAACTGGGGCATGGCGCCTGCGTTGCGCCATCCGGACGGCACTTTTCGCGTCGCCACGTCGCGGATGGTTTTCCCACCAGACGCTTGAACGCGCGGATGAACGCCGCTTCGGATGCATAGCCCACGTCCTGCGCGACGGCCGCGATGGTCGAGTTCGTATTGCGCAGGAGCCCGGCCGCCACCTGCATGCGCCAGTTGACGAGATACTGCATCGGCGGCAGCCCGATCATGTCGACGAATCGCCCGTGCCGCGCCGAACGCGAAAGGCCCACGCGCTCGCCCAATTCTTCCACTGTCCACTCGTGCGCGGGATCGTCGTGCATGAATGCGAGCGCGCGGCCCACGAAGCGATCGCGCAGGCCAGCCAGCCGCGGCTTTCGTCGGGCAGGACATCGACATAGCGGCGCACCGCATCCACGAACATCATCTCGCTTATGCGTTCGAGCATCGCTTCGCCGCCCGGCCGCTTGTTGCGCGATTCGGCCACGGCCTGTTGCATGAAATGATTGACCCAGCCCTGATCACCCGCGTTCTTCAGATGCAGGAGCCGCGGCAAGGTAGCGATCAGCGGATTGAACGGACGAAGATCGCAGCCGAGAAATCCGCATACGAGCGCGGTTTCGTATGAATCATCGTGGCGCGGAGCGTTGCCGGCCTCCACCGCGTCGAAGGTCAGCGTGAAAGGCAACTGATCGATCTTCGCCGCAAGCGTATCGACGTCGACCTCCGCGCGCATGCCGGGCGCGCTCGAGATGACATGCGCATCACCATGCGGAAACACGATGATATCTCCGCTCGCGAGGCGCACAGGCGCCTCACCGACGATCGCGCCCCAACAGTTGCCGCGCGTCACGACGTGGTACTCCATCACGTGCTCGCATTCCGGCATGACGATGCTCGCGATCTCGCGCGCGGGCGGGGCCGCCGCCGCCCAGTTATGGTTGCCGTTCACATGAAAGAAGAGCGCGCCGCGCAGACGCACCGTGCGTAGCACATCGGACAGGATGTCGTGACTCATGTTGGCTCCCGCTGTTCGAAGGCATCGACTGGATCATGGACGAACGGGCAATTGGCGGCGACTTGCGGACAGGTGCTAACGAGATGGTAACGGGATACTGCATTTGCCCGCCATCAGGCGACGCTCGACACATCATCTGGAGAAGGAATCACGCATGCTGAATACATCCGCGATTCACGACGAGCCGGCTTCCACACAACCCGATTTCGCCGCGATCAAGGCCCGGCAGCAGGCCACCTGGGCAAGCGGAGACTTTGCGGTGATCGGCACGACTTTGCAGATCGTCGGCGAGATGCTCGCCGAGTCCGTCGACGTGCGCGCCGGCGAACGCGTCCTCGATGTCGCCGCCGGCAATGGCAACGCCACGCTCGCCGCAGCGCGGCGCTTCGCGCGCGTGACCTCGACCGACTACGTTCCCGCTTTGCTGGAAAAGGGCCGGGCCCGCGCCGAAGCAGAAGGGCTCGCGGTCGACTTCAAGGTCGCCGATGCGGAAGACCTGCCCTTCGACGACGGCGCGTTCGACGTCGTGCTGTCCACCTACGGCGCGATGTTCACGCCGGATCACACACGCCCCGCGCGCGCGATGTTGCGCGTGACGAGGAGCGGCGGACGCATCGGGTTGGCGAACTGGACGCCCGAGGGGTTCATCGGGCAGCTGTTCAAGGTGATCGGCGCTTACGTGCCTCCGCCCGCGGGACTGAAGTCGCCCGCGCTGTGGGGCACCGAGCCGCATCTCGTCGCACTCTTCGGCGCCGAAGCGGCCGATATTCATTGCGTACGCAAGTACTTCAACTTTCGCTATGAGTCGGCCGCACACTGGATACAGATGTTCCGCGATTTCTACGGGCCGACGCATCGCGCGTTCGCGGCGCTCGATCCGGCAAGGCAGGCCGAGCTCGAACGCGATATCGCCGCGCTGCTCGACTGCTGCAATACGGCGGGTACGTCGTCGCTCGTGGTGCCGGGCGAGTATCTGGAGGTCGTGATCGTCAAACGCTGAGCTTCGTCGCGATGCGAAGTCACGCGCCCGACGGCGCGTGAACGCCTCTGCCGTTTCAAAGCGTGACGCTCTTCCCGCCGCGCGCGCTCTCGATGATCGCGGGCGAGCATCGCCGCGTTGTCGAGGCTCGCTTGCGCGTAATACTCGATCGCGGCGGTATCGTTCGTCGCAATCATGCGCGCGAAGCTTTCCGCCGCGAAGAGAAAGCCGCTGCCCGACTCCGAGGTCACGAGGTCGAACGCCACCGAATTGGGAATGCCGCGCCGCACGCGCAGCTGACTGGGCAGATAGCCGTATGGATGGCCCGATGTGCGATCGCTCGTGTGATTGAGATACTCGGTTTCGATGGTGCCCTGCGTGCCGATGATCGTCGCGTGGCGGTGATTCGCCGCGTCCATCGAGCACGAGACCTGCGCGCGTCGGCCGTCGGCATAGATGAGCGTGGCCATGAGGCTGATGTCGACGTTGCTGTCGGCCCACGTTGCGATGGCATCGACGCGTTGGGGCGCACATCCCATCACGATGCGAATGAGGCTCAGCGGATAGCTGCCCGCATCGAGCAGCGCACCGCCACTGAGTTCGGGCTTCATACGGATGTTCGCGCCGGGATTGCCCACCGTGAAGCCGAAGCTCGCCTGTATTGCGCGCACATCACCGATGGCGCCTTCGCCGATCAGCGACATCATCTCGGCGGTCTGCGGCTGGAAGTAATACGGAAACGATTCGAGCAGCATCACGCCGTTGCGGTCGGCGGCATCGAACATGCGCTCCGCCTCGTCGCGATCGAGCGCGAGCGGCTTCTCGCACAGGATGTGCTTGCCGTGCTCCGCGGCTTTGATCGCCCATTCGGCATGCAGGCTGTTGGGCAGCGGAATGTAGACCGCGTCGATGTCCTGGCTCGCGAGCATGGAGTCATACGTACCGAACGATTTCTCGATGTCGTTGGCCTCCGCGAAGGCCCGGGCGTTCTCGGCGCTGCGGCTCGCGACCGCGACCACGCGCACGGTCTTGCTCGGCCTGACGTCGCGCGTGAATTGTCTGGCGATGTTCGCGCCGCCGAGAATGCCGAGGCGCAGGACGGATGGGGCTTGAGTGGAAGACAAGGCGGGCTCCTTGAATTTGTACCAAAATGTTCACCCACGAAAGGTACCACACTCGCGCGTGTTTCAGCTCCCTTTCACGGCGCGCACTTGTCGGGACGAACCTTCGTGCCGCGCTGCTCGAGGGGTACGTGGCAATTATCGACTCGTTGCTCGTCGCTTGCCTTGTCGCCCAGGTGCTCCTTCAGGGTCCTAGGTTCGGACGCCGCGGCCGGAGCCGAATCCGGCGCGGGGGCATCTGCCGCGTGCGCGGCGCCGATCCACGCGAGGCATGCGCATGCAAAAAGAAGACGCGGCTTCATCATGATCGATCCATCCGTGGAAGCATCGAAACGACAAGCATCGCACCGCGCGGGCGCAAGCGGCGCCCCGCTTCTTGCCCTTTCATTCAGACGTGCATTCCGCCGACGGTATCCTTCGCGCGCGCATGGGCCGCCACCGCGCGCAGACCGCGCACCGCGACGATCAGGCCGCTCGCGTCCTGGCGATTCGTCACTTCGAGTGTCGCATGATGACGCAGCGCGACACGCAGCGCGATTGCGAGCCCGAGCCCGCTGCCCTGCCCGGAGGCCCTGCCCGGAGCCCGACGTGCCCACGCAGCGATAGAAGCGGTCGCACACGCGGTCGATCTCGCTCTCGGGAATGCCGGCCCGTTGTCGATGACGGTCAGCGCGATGCCGTTCGCTTCCCCCGACGCAGCGTGACATCGACGCGCCCGCCGTGCGGCGTATGGCGAATCGCGTTGTCGATCAGGTTGTTCACGAGCACGGCCAGCGCATGCATGTCGCCCATGATGGTGAACGCATCGTCTTCGCTGTGCGCATTCTCCAGCTCCAGGCCCAGATCGATCAGCCTGGCTTCGGCGAGCAGCGAAAAATCGCTCACGCGGGCCTCGCAGAGCGTGCGCAGACTCATCGGCGCGATGGCCGCTTCGCGCGCGGCATCCTCGCGCGCCATGCTGAGCTGCTGCTGCGCGAGGTGAATCAGCCGGTTCAGGCGGCCGTCGATCTTTGCGAGCGTTGCGGCATCGACCTGAAGCGAGCCGTCGCCGATCGCGCCCTGGATCTGGAGCTTGAGCGCGGCGAGCGGCGTGCGCAGTTCGTGCGCCGCATCCGCGACGAACGTGCGCTGTGCGTGCGAAGCCTCGTTCAGACGCGCGAGCAGCCCGTTCAGCGCGTCGACGAGCGGCCGCAACTCATCGGCATCAACTTGCCGAACGCGACGGGCTCGAGCGATTCTGGCGAGCGCGAGGCGAGCGAATCCGAGAGCCAGCGCACCGGCGAGAGCCCGCGCGCGACAAACAGCAGCACGATGACGACGATCACGGGAATGAGCGCCGCGAGCGGCCAGATGGTCCGCAGCGCGAGCGTGATGGCGAGATCGTCACGAATGAAATACGGCTGCGCTACCTGCACGAAGCGGTCCGCCTGCTCGACGCCGAACGCGCGCCATCGCGTGCCTTCGCGCTCGGCCGACCCGTAACCCTCGCCGAAGCGGGGCAAAGCCGGCTCGCGCGGCGAGTGATAGATGAGACGCCCGGACCGGTCCCAGATGTCGATGACGAGCCGGTCGTCCGCAATGCCGTGCAGTTCGTGATCGCGTCCTTCGGCGACATCGTCGGCAGCGATGGTGTGCGGAAGCGAGTACGCGACGGTGTGCAGTTCGTAATCGAAGAGTTCGCCCGCCTCCAGCCGCGCCGTGCTGAATATGCCGAAGCCCGCGGCCAGGCACGCGATGGCGAGCCCGCAGATGAGCCAGCCCAGCAGCCATCCGCGTATCGATGTCATCCGATCCTCTTCAGCCGGTAGCCGACGCCGCGCACCGTCACGATTTCCTCCGCGCCGATCTTGCGACGCAGGCTGTGCACGTGGACCTCGATCGCGTTGCTGCTCACTTCCTCGCCCCAGCCGTACAGCTTCTCTTCCAGCTCGGAGCGGCGAAACACGCGCGCCGGCTCCTCGATCAGCGCCTGCAGCAGCGCGAATTCGCGCGGCACCAGATTGAGCGCGACGCCGCCCTTCGTGGCTTCGTGTGCGGCGGGATCGAGCGACAGTTCGCCGTGCGTGTAGACAGGATGCTTGTGTCCCGTGCGGCGTCGCAACAGCGCGCGCACACGGGCCGCAAGCTCGTCGAGGTCGAAGGGCTTCATCAGGTAATCATCCGCACCGGCATCGAGGCCGCGGATGCGGTCGTCGACGGCGTCGCGGGCGGTCAGGATCATCACGGGTGCATCGCCGCCGTTCCTGCGATACGTGGCGAGCACCTCCAGGCCGTCACGCCGCGGCAGGTTCAGGTCCAGCAGCACGAGATCG
This sequence comes from Candidatus Paraburkholderia schumanniana, assembly GCA_001189335.2. Classification (GTDB taxonomy): domain Bacteria; phylum Pseudomonadota; class Gammaproteobacteria; order Burkholderiales; family Burkholderiaceae; genus Caballeronia; species Caballeronia schumanniana. The sequence goes on along the minus strand of LFJH01000040.1, from coordinate 402 downwards.
TACACGCCATTGCCGAGCGACAGTTCGGCAGCGCGGCCGTCCTGCGCCCAGTCCACGGTATAGCTGGCGCGGCGCAACGCGGCGAGCACGGTCTCCGCGATCATCTCGTCGTCCTCCAAATAACAGGCGCATGCGCATTCTCCAGGCTCGAACAGGGTCGCCGCCGATTCTCCGACCCGCATGCTTAAGGCAATGCTGATTAAGTCCACCGCTTGTGCGCGTCAAGCGTTATAGAGCGCACAAGCAACGAGAAAGGCAAAAGACAATGAAGCAGCAGACGCTCGCGATGGCCGCGGATCAAGGTGCGGGGTTCGAGACTCGCCGCAAACGCACGCGACGCGACGAGTTTCTTGACACGATGAACAGGATCGTGCCGTGGACCGAACTGTGCGCGGTAATTGA
>LFJH01000039.1 GCA_001189335.2 Candidatus Paraburkholderia schumanniana | reverse complement strand
TGGAATGGGTGGCATGGTTCAATCATCATCGGCGGATGGAGCCGCTCGGCTATATCCCACCCGTAGAAGCTGAGGCAAACTACTACCGGCGACTCAGCAGTAGTGCTGCTGTGCCGATATCAACTTAAACCAACCAGCCTCCACGATTCTCGGGGCGGGTCAATCACTTTCTCGATACCGTCGCGGATCAGCGCGTAGTCGTTCGCATGGGCGAGCCAGTCCACTTTCGATGAGCCGAGCGTCGCATGCGCCATGCGCGCCACCTCGCTCAACAGGTTCTTCGACGCCGGCCGGTTCATTCCATACGAGATGTGCACCATGCTCATCGAGTCCTCGACCGAGACGCCTTGCGGCACGCCGTTCTGCAGGTCGATTTCGGTGCGGCCGAGCGTCGGCAGAATGAGCACGTCGCGGCCGTGCACGAGATGGCTGCGGTTCAGCTTCGTCGTGATGTGCACGGTGAGATCGCCGGAGCGCATCGCTTCCCAGGTGCGCGGCGTGTCGGGCGTGGCGATCGAGAAATTTCCGCCCAGGCCGATGAACACCTTCACCCGGCCTCCAGCATCGCGTGAATGGTTTCGACGACGTCATAGCCGTGCTCGCGCGGCGGCTCGAAATCGTAGGCCGCGCCGAGCCTGTCGAGAAACTCCTGCGTCGGCTTTTTCTCGATGCCCACCGTGCGGTCGCCCTGCACGTTCGAGTGCCCGCGCACCGGGCACAGCCCCGCGCCGCGCCGGCCGATATTGCCGCGCATCATCATGAGGTTCGAGAGCAGCTGGATGATCGGCATGGAGTTCTTGTGCTGCGTCAGGCCCATGCCCCACGTCGCGATGACGGCGCGCCCCTTCGCGTAGATGTCGGCGAGCTTCAGCACGTCGTCCATTTCCACGCCGGATTCCTCGATGATCGCGTCCCAGCTTTCGGCGCGCAGGTCGTCGGCGAATGCCTCGAAGCCGACCGTGTGCTCCGCGATGAAATCGACATCGAGCACGCGTTCGGTGCCGTTCGACAGAGCGGCATCGTCGAGTTCGATGACGCGCTTCGCCACGCCCTTGATGAGCGCGAAATCGCCGCCCACTTTTGGCCGGATGAACACCAAACTGATCTTCACGCCCTTGGGCGACAGCATGTCGAGCGTATGCTGCGGGCTCGCGAAGCGTTCGAGGCCGCGCTCCTTCAACGGATTGATCGACACGATGGTCGCGCCGCGCTTCGCGCAGTCGCGAAGCGCGCCGAGCATGCGCGGATGGTTCGTCGCCGGATTCTGGCCGAAGAGAAGAAGCGTGTCGGCGTGCTCGAAGTCGTCGAGCGTGACCGTGCCCTTGCCAATGCCGACCATTCGCACGAAGAGCTGATACAGGAACGCAGCCTCGTTGCTCGCGCGTCCAGACGTGTAGAACGCGGCGCGGTTCGGATCGTCGAGCTTCCTGAGTGCGAGGCGATCAGTTCGAACGCCGCATCCCATGCGATCGGCACGTAGCGGTCGCGCTTCGCGTCGTAAACGAGCGGATCGGTGAGGCGGCCGTGCTGCTCCAGTTCATAGTCCGTTTGCCCCATCAGCGACGACACCGTGTGCTCCTCGAAGAACGCGGGCGTGACGCGCTTGCCCGTCGCCTCGGCGGCGACGGCCTTCACGCCGTTTTCGCAGAACTCGAAGGTCGAGGCGTGCTCGCGGTCCGGCCATGCGCAGCCGGGGCAGTCGAAACCGTCGGGATGATTCTGCTTGAAAAGCGTCCGGTAGTTGCCGCCCGCCACTTTCTCCTTGACGAGATTGATGGCGACCTGCTTCAAGGCGCCCCAGCCTGCGGCAGGATGCGTGTAAGGTTCGATGCGGGGTTCCGGCTTCTTCATGACGTTCGATTTCGATGGTGCATGCGATGAGACGAAGCGTACTGTGTTCCGAAACGCGCGCGGCGCACAGAAAATGTGAAATTCGAGGGATACAGTTGCGACATTTTGACATAGACTACAATACACGCCAGAAGGAAGAGGACAGCGCGCCTTGAAGCTTTACGAGAAGCTCGCCGATGAAATCGAGGAAGCCGTGCGCCGCGGCGTGTTCGCGCCGGGTGAGAAGATCGCGTCCGTGCGGCAGGCCAGCCAACGCCAACGCTACGGCGTGAGCATCAAGACGGTGCTGCACGCCTACGCGATCCTGGAAAGCCGCGGCGTTCTGGAGACGCGCCCGCAGTCCGGCTACTTCGTGCGGGCAAAGCCGGCGGCGGGCGTCAGGCACGCCCAGCCGAAACGCATGATCGCAACCGCGTCGGAAGTCGATGTGAGCCGGCTCGTGCTCTCGACCTTGCGCAGCATCCGCGCGCACGACGCCGTGCCGTTCGGCTCGCCGTATCCCGATCCGGGGCCATTCCCGTGGCGGCGCATCAACCAGTACGCGAACGCCATCGCGCGGCGGCATGTGAGCTGGAATTTCATCGACGATCTGCCGCCGGGCAACCCCGAACTGATCCGTCAGATCGCGCGGCGCTACGCCGAGAATGGCGTGCCGGTCGATCCTGAAGAGATCGTGATCACCGTCGGCGCGACGGAGGCGATCAACCTGAGCCTTCAGGCGGTCGCGCAGCCGGGCGATACGGTGGCGGTCGAATCGCCGACTTACTAAGCAATGCTGCACGCGATCGAGCGTCTCGGCATGCGCGCGATCGAAGTGCCGACGCATCCCGTCGACGGTATCGACATCGAGTCGCTGGCGCAGATCATCGCGCGGAGAAAGATCGCCGCGTGCATGGTGATGCCGAACTTCCAGAACCCGCTCGGCTTCCAGATGCCGGACGAGCGCAAGCGCCAGTTGATGACGCTGCTCACGAAGCACGAGATTCCCGTTATCGAGAACGATGTCTATCACGAGCTCTATTACGGCGATGCGCGCCCCTCGACGCTCAAGAACTTCGACACGAACGGGCTCGTGCTGCATTGCGCGTCGTTCTCGAAGAGCCTGACGACGTCATACCGGATCGGCTGGGCAATGCCGGGGCGCTTTCGCGCGCAGGTCGAGAAGCTCAAGTTTCTCAACACGCTGACGACGCCTTCCGTGCCGCAGGTCGCCATCGCTGACTATCTGCGTCAGGACGGCTACGATCGGCATCTGCGGCGCGTGCGCAAGCTGTATCGGCAGCAGGCGCGCATCATGAGCGCGATGGTCGAGCGCTTCTTTCCGGCGGGCACGCGCACGTCAGCGCCGCAGGGCAGGTACGTGCTGGGTCGAACTGCCGGAAGGAGTCGATTCGATGCGGCTCTATCGCGCCGCGCTGGCATGCGGCATCACGGTCGGGCCGGGCTACATGTTCTCGACGTGCAATGTCTTCAGCCATTTCATCCACCTCAACTACAGCTATCCATGGACGACCGCGAGCGAGGCCGCGCTGGCGACGGGGAGTCGATCAGGAGAGAACGCACATGAACGATGACATCGATCCGGCGCTTGTCGCCATGCTGGGACAGCTTTGGCGCGCGCGAGGAGACGCTAGGGCGCGCGTGGTCACTCGCGAAGCTGGCAAAGCAGTCGGATCTGCCGATGAGCGCGCTCAGGCGGCAGTTGACCGGTCTCGAGGGCGGGGCTCGTGGAAGTGAAGACTACCGAGGAAGGAGCGGGCAGCGCGTGGCTGACGGAGCAGGGAGTGACGCTTTGTCGGGCGGTTTTCGGGAATCGGAACAATTGAAAGACAGGACAACTGGATACATGATATGTATATCATATATGTTGGTGATATGGGACGGATCCTGATCGACTTGCCTGATGAGCAGATCGAGGAACTGGCAGCGCTCGGCGAGCAAGAGCAACGTCCGAGAGCCGCCGTTATTCGGGACGCGATCAGCGCCTATATTGCGAGCAAGAAGCGCCGGATTGTGGTCGATGTGTTCGGGCTTTGGGAGGGTCGAAGGCTCGACGGACTGCAATATCAGCAGGAATTGCGCGAAGAATGGTAAGAGCGCTTTTCGATACCAACATTCTGATCGACTATCTGGTCGGGATCGATGCTGCAAAGGCGGAGATTGAGCGCTATGAGCAGCGCTCGATCAGCATCATCACACTGATGGAAGTGCTCGTGGGCGCCAAATCTGATAGCGAGTCATCGATTCGCGCGTGGCTTTCCACGTTCGACCTGGTGCCTCTTGATACGGCCGTAGCGAACCTGGCGATTTCGATACGCGAGAAGGCACGCATCAAGCTGTCGGACGCAATCGTGTGGGCATCCGCGCAATCGGTCAATGCGCTTCTGGTTTCACGGAACTCGAAGGATTTCCCGCCCGATGATCCGAGTGTGCGGATGCCGTACCAACTCTAGTCGCGTCACACGCTCCTCCCTTGGACATCCACATTACCCTGCACGGCCGTCGCGACCTGACCGGCCAGATCTATGCGCAGCTACGCGCGGGCATCATCGACGGGCGGCTGGCCCCCAACGCGCGCCTGCCGTCCACCCGCGATCTCGCCGCGCAACTCGGCGTCTCGCGCAAGACCACGCTGGAGGTCTTCGAGCGCCTCATCTCGGAAGGTTTCCTGCGCACGCGCGCAGGCGACGGCACTTTCGTCGCGGAAGGGCTTGCGCGGCTGCCGTCCGCGCGTCCGGAACCGCTTTCGGCCCGTGCGTGCGCCACCGGCATCTGGCGCAAAATGCCCGAGCGCATGGCCATGCCGATGCCGCCCGCCAATGAATCGCTCGACTGTGACTTCAAGGGCGGCGTGACCGACAAGACGCTCTTTCCCTACGATGCCTGGCGGCGCTGCCTGAATCAGGCGCTGCGCACGCAGGCGCGTGCCGGCGGCGGCGTGGCGAGCTATCGCGATCCGGGCGGCGAGCAGGAGCTGCGGCTCGGCATCGCGCGTTATCTCGCATTCAGCCGCGCGGTCGTGTGCAACTGGCAGGACGTGCTCGTGACGCAAGGCGCGCAGCAAGCGCTCGATCTGCTCGCGCGCGTCGTGATCCAGCCGGGCGATGTCGTCGCGGTCGAGGAGCCCGGGTATCCGCCCGCGCGCGCGCTGTTCGCGGCGCTCGGCGCGCGCGTCGCGCCGGTGCCGGTGGATGGCGAGGGCATCGTCGTTACGAAGCTGCCGCGGAACACGCGGCTCGTCTATGTGACGCCGTCGCACCAGTTTCCGCTCGGCATGCCGATGAGCCTCGAACGGCGCGTCGAACTACTCGAATGGGCGGCGAAGCGCGGCGCGATGATCGTCGAGGACGACTACGATGGCGAATTCCGCTTCGAGGGGCGGCCCGTCGAATCGCTGAAGAGCCTCGACCGGGCGGGAGTCGTCGCGTATGTCGGCACGTTTTCCAAGACTCTTTTTCCGGATCTGCGCCTGGGCTATGTCGTACCGCCCGCAACGCTGTCCGAGCCGCTGTGGACCGCAAAGCAGATGTGCGACTGGCACAGCTGCCTGCTCACGCAGGCGGCGCTCGGCGCATTCATGCTGGATGGCGAATACGCGAAGCATCTGCGCCGCATGCATAAGGTGTATGCCGAACGACGCACGGCGCTGATCGCGCGCCTGACGGACGATCTCGCGCCGTGGTTCCAGCCGCTGCCGGCGATGGCCGGCATCCATCTCGTCGCGCGGCTCGCCGCGCCGTGGCGCGAAGACGGGGTGGTCGCGGCGGCGCGCGCGGCGTCGGTCGGATTGATGGGCATCCGCAGCTTCTACGCGGGCCAGCCCACGCAGCAAGGCGTGCTGCTCGGCTACGGCGGCACGAGCGTCGAGACGATCGGACTCGGCATGACGCGGCTCGCCGCGCTCATGCCGAGCGTCCCCAGACGCTAGACGCGCCGCCTCACTGGTCGCACAGCAGCAGCTTTTCCTGCGCGGTGCAGCTCGCCTTCTTCATGCGCTGCGCGGACGCATCCTGCTGGTGCGCCGACACCTGCCGCGCCGGATTCTGCGCCTGCTCCGCCGCCGTGCGTTGCGCGATGCACGCGCGCAGGTGCCTTTCCATTGGCGGGTAGTACTTCCAGCCGCGCGTGAGCGGCGGCAGTTCGAGATGCACCTGCTTCCACTTCGGATGTCCGTTGGCCTGCAGCGTGTCGAAGTTCGAGCAGAGCGAATCCGCGAACTTCGACAGCGCGCCGACCGTGCCGCGCAAACCATAGTCATAGGTCACAAGGAATGCCTTGACCGTCAGCGTGGGCGTGTCTTCCTGGATCCAGTTGGGATAGCTCGACGTGCGGATCGTCGCCGGGAAGTAGGTCTGCTTGGCGCGTGCCGTTTCGGGGGCGCTCGAATCGAGACGCAACAGCTTGATTTGCTTGAGCAGCTCCGGATTCATGTCCTGAAAGAGCTTCGCCGGCTGCCCGCGACGATCACCGCGACGTCGATCTTGCCGACGATCAGCCGCGCGAGCGAATCCTCGTTGTTGAGATGCTGCTCGTTGGCATCGGCGATCAGCTCGCCGAACATCAGCCGGTAAAGCGTTTCCGCCGATTGCGCCGTGCCGCTGCCGATCGGTCCCACGCTGATGTTCTTGCCCTTGATCTCGTGGATGTACTTCATCGGCGAATCCGAGCGCGCGACGAAATAGATCTCTTCGTCGTAGAGCGGCATGATGAGCCGCAGCGGCTTGATGATCTTGCCGGCTTCGGCGTTGCCGGAGGTCGCCATGTCCATGTACGCCTGATACACGTCCGACTGCACCAGCGCGAACTTCACGCCGGGCTCGTAGCGCATGCGCTGCACGTTTTCCGCCGAGCCCTTCGACGGCAACACTTCGAGCTCGATGCCCGCAGGCTCGGCCACGTACTTCGCCAGGTCCTGGCCGATCTGAATATACGTGCCCCGTTCCTGGCCCGTGGTGATCTTGTAGGGAATCGGATCGGCGGCGAAGGCCGATTCGTCACCGGCGAGCCCGGCGACGGCGACGAGCGCCAGCGCGCCCCGTGCGGCATTGCGCATGCATTTCGTGATGGACATGATTGACCCTTTGTCGGAGTTGGACGGGTGCTTTGAAACTCGCGCGCTGCGATCATGGCGGGTACGTATTGCGCGCCATTCGGTCATGCCCGGTCACTCACATGCGATTCAACGCGTGCTCGCGTGACGTGTGTGATTGCCGTGCGTCGTTGTTGTCTCTACGTCGTTCTTCTGTTCGTTTTTTTATTCGTGCCGCTGCGCCTTATTGCGACGGTTTTTGTGATGATCCGCTGCTGCTCCAGCCGTACTGCTTGATGGCGCGTTCGAGTTCGTCTGTCTTGTCGGCCTCGACACGCGAGCCGCTTTGCATGGTGGCGAATTGCGGCGAGGCGCCGGTGCTTGCGGCCCCCTGCGTGCCGCGTGCCGATGGGCTCGCCTGCGTGGCCGACGGGTTCAGGATCGGCGGAGCGCGCGGCGCGGCGATGGTCGCCGCGATGGGTTGCGCGACAGGTTGCGCGCCGGCCGCGGGCGGACGCGGCACTGCGGCCTGCGTGTTCGGGACGGTGGGCTGGATGGAACTGCTCGGGCCGACAGATTGCGGTGGGCGCGGCACGGCCGGGCGTGCGGCGGGAGCCGGGTTTTGTGGGGGATCCTCGCCGAGGTGATACGGCGTGCGCTGGCCGTTCGGGCGGGCCGCCGGAGCGCTGGATTGCGGCCCGTCCTCGCCGAGGTAGTAGGGCGCGTGCGGACTGGCGCGCGTGCGTTCGCGGCAGCGGCGGCGGGAGGCGGCGGCGGTTCTTCGCCGAGATAGTACGGCTGCGGAGGGCGCGCCGGCGTGGTCTGCGTGGCGGGCGCCGGATTGGTTTTGACCACCGATTGCGTCTGCGTCTGCGCCTGCGGCGGCGCCTGGGTGGCGGGCGGCGGCGTCATCGTCGCGGCGATGCCGGGCGCGACCCGCGGTGGCATGATCGTCGCGGTGAGCGCGTTGTAGCCGCCTGTCCGCGTGCGATCTTCTCCGCACGCGATTCGTAGGCCGCCTCGGCGCGCGCCTCTTCGGCGGCCTGACGCGCGGCCACGCCGCGCTGCGCCGCACGCCTGTCGACCGGTTTCTGCGCGACGGCGTTCGGTTTCGCAGCCGGTGCGGTTCCGGCAACGTTTGCCTGGGCGGGAGCCGGGGCGGGCGTTATTGCCGCGTTCGCCGCATTGGCCGCCGGCGGCGTGTCGTTCGGCGCTGCCGAGGCGGTCGCGGGCGCATTCGACGGCACCTTCTTCGCGAGCGCTGCCGAAGCCGATGGCGCCAGCTAACCCGCATGCGAAATCACGCGCTCGAGCATCGCCTGCGATTCGGTATTGCTGCCGTCGAGCGCGAGCGCTTCTCCGGCGTTCTGCTGCACGCACGCCCATGCGGAAGTGCGTTCGCAGGCGCGCGCCAGTTGCAGGGCGGCATCGCGTTGAAGTTCGCGCTTGACCAGCTCGTCCTTGAGGGATTCGTACTCCGGGCGCGACTGCTGCTGCGCGGGAAGCGCCTTGAGCCGGGCGCGCGCCGAGGCGAGATCGTGCTGGTCCAGCGCGACGCGCACGCCGTGCAGCGCGTCGCCGGGAGCGAGGGAGCGCGTGTCGGCCGGGCCGCGCTGTTGCGTGATGGCCGGTTTGCCAGGCGCAACCGGCGCCTCGATCGTGCCGCGCACGAGCGGGCCGATCTTCGAGTCGATCGCGCCGGAGACGCTGTGATCGGCGGACGGCGCGCCGTCGATATCGTTGCCGCCTTCGGAATCGCCGTGCTGGAGATAGACCGCCGCGCCGGCGACGAGCAGCAGCGCGCAGGCGCTCGCGATGATCGTCTTCCTGTTCCAGCGATCGGAGCCGGGCAGGGCGTCGGGATCGTTGCTGGAATCGGCGTAGGCGTTGCGGGCGTAAGCCTCCGCGCGCCTCGCGCGATATTCCGCGGCCTTTTGCGCGATCCGCTCGCTCGCGCGCTTCGCGTCCCAGGCCGGCCAGCCAGGACGCAGGGTCGGTTCGGCGCGCTCGCCGGATGGGTGCCGGCCCCCATCGATCAGGACGGATGCGTGAGGTTGCCAAATTGCGTGGGCGTCGATGCGTGTTGATCCATCGCCCATCGACACCGGGACGAAGTCCCGCGGCAGCAATCCTTCGTATTGTTTCCCGCCGCAAATATGCGCGCTGGAGGGAAACGACAATCCGAATATGGGTCAACCACTTTCAGACGTCAATTGCCTTTCGCACCTATCACGGGCCTTCCAACTACAAGCAACAACAGCATCGCGTCACACCGGATGACGGTGTGTCGCGCCTTGCCTCGTATCGCGCGGGACGGGACGTTCGCGTATGGCCCTTGATATGGATTTGAAAGCGTCGGATCGGTGTTTGTACTGCGCCGGATCAGGCTCACGCAGAGCGCCAGGCTCGCTCGCTCACATTGTTTCTGACATTTTGGGATGTCGCCGGCGGTTTTGGACCGCCAATCCTTAGCCGTTTGCCGACAAGGGCGCGCGGCTGCCGATAAACCACTGATGCGGAAGCGATTCGCGCGAGATGAGGACGCTCGACGCCACGCGAAGTGTTGTTGCGTGGCTGCGCCGACAGTGTATACGATACGAGGCTCGGTCCCGTCGCAGAGTCGCCTATTTACTTTGGTTTCCGAAGTATCGTCCGAAAAGGGTGCATTGCACGTGCGGACGACCCCGCAAAAACGACACGGGCCGCGACGCGAGATTCGCGCCGCGGCCCGTGCGTCGAACAGCCGGAGCCGTTACTTCGTCAGTTGCAGCTTGCCGTCGATGCGGCGGTTCAGACCCAGCGGATTCTCCGTCCTGAGCGCGTCGGGCAGGTCCTGATAGCTCACCGGACGCAGGAAGCGGTTGATCGCCAGGCTGCCGACCGAGGTCGAGCGGCCATCCGCCGTCGACGGGAACGGGCCGCCGTGGACCATCGCGTGACCGACTTCCACCCCCGTGCCGAAGCAGTTCACCAGGATGCGGCCGGTGCGGCGTCCGAGCGTGGGCAGGAAGTTGCGCGCCTCGGCGTGATCGGCTTCGTCGATGTGCAGCGCCGAGGTCAGCTGGCCTTCCAGCGATTCGACCAGCGCGAGCATCGTCGCAAGATCCGGGCAGCGCACGACCAGCGACGACGCGCCGAAGATCTCTTCCTGCAGATCGTGGCTCTTGCGGAATGCATCGGCGGTGGTGACGAACAGCGCCGACTGGCCCTGATTCTCACCCTTCGCTTCGACGCCGCGCGCGGCGGTCGTCACGTTCGCGTGCCCGGCGGCGCGTGCCACGGCGCCCTGGTAGGTCTTGCAGATGCCCGGCGTGAGCATGGTCTGCGCGGCGGTCTCCGACAGCGCCGCCGATGCCGCCGCGATGAACTTGTCGAGATCGGGACCGTCGACGGCGAGCACGAGACCCGGATTCGTGCAGAACTGGCCCGCGCCGAGCACGAGGGAGCCCACGAACGCCTTCGCGATGCCTTCCACGCGGTTCTTGAGCGCGTTCGGGGACAGCAGGACCGGGTTGATGCTGCTCATTTCGGCGTAGACGGGAATCGGCTCGGGGCGCGCTGCCGCGATCTTCATCAGCGCCGTGCCGCCGCCGCCCGAGCCGGTGAAGCCCGCCGCCTTGATGCGGCTGTCCGCCACCAGACCCTGGCCGATGTCGCGGCCGCTGTCGAACAGCAGCGAGAACGGCCTTCGGGCATGCCGCAATCCTTGACGGCCTTCTGCACCGCGCGGCCGACGAGCTCCGCCGTGCCGGGGTGGGCCGAGTGTGCCTTGACGATGACCGGGCAGCCGGCGGCCAGCGCGGACGCCGTGTCGCCGCCCCGCGACGGAGAACGCCAGCGGGAAGTTGCTTGCGCCGAACACGGCGACCGGACCGACGCCGATATGGCGCAGACGCAGGTCGACGCGCGGCAGCGGCTTGCGCTCGGGCTGCGCCGGATCGATGCGCACGCCGAGGAAATCGCCATTGCGGACCACGTCGGCGAACATGCGCAACTGGCCGACGGTGCGGCCGCACTCGCCTTCGAGGCGCGCGCGCGGCAGGCCGCTTTCGATCATGCAGCGCTCGATCAGGTCGTCGCCGATATCGAGGATGTTCTGCGCGATCGTCTCGAGGAACTTCGCGCGCGCTTCGGGCGCGGTCTCGCGATACACGTCGAACGCGGCCCATGCGAGCACGCACGCGCGCTCGAGATCGGCGAGCGTCACGCCGCCGAGCAGGTTCGATGGCTGCGCCAGTCGACGCGTTGACGGCCTTGATCGAGCCGTTCGAGCCGAAGAGCGATGCCTGGCCGATGAGCAGGTTGCCTGTGAGTTGCATGATGTCTCGTCCTTGCTGGGATGGATTCGTGGCGGCCAGTTGTACGATGACCGCATCTTGCGGCGACTATACGGCCTCCGGCGGGGCGCTGTATAGTGAAACCTTTCCATCGCTTGATCGCTTTTTGGAATCACCCCGCGCTTTTCGCGAGGCCGAAGGATGAAGAACACGCTCGACGTATTGATGTCGCGTCTGCGCATGAAGCAGCTGCAGTTGCTGATCGCGCTCGACGATCACAAATCGCTGCACAAGGCCTCCAGCGCGATGGCAATGACGCAGTCCGCCGCCAGCAAGGTGCTCGCCGAACTCGAATCCATGCTCGAGGCGCCGCTGTTCGAGCGCGCGAAGAGCGGGCTCATCCCCAACCCGTTTGGCCGGTGCGTGGTGCGCTACGCGCGTGTGCTCGCCGCCGATCTCGGCTCGCTGTGCCAGGAAGTCGCGCAGATCCGCGCGGGCACGGGCGGGCGGCTGACCGTCGGCACGATCATGGGCGCGGTGCCGGGCGTCGTCGCGCCCATCGTGAACGAGATGCACGCGAAGCATCCGGATCTGGCCATCGAGATCGTCGAGGATACGAGCGCGCGCATGCTGCCGATGCTCGACGACGGCCGCGTCGATCTCGTCATCGGCAGATCGAGCGTGTCGGATCAGCCGTCGAAATATCACTATCAGCCGCTCATGGACGAGCCGTTGTGCATCGTCGTCGGTCAGGGGCACGAGCGCACCGGGGCGCGCGAAGTCGGTTTCGAGGATCTCGCCCGCTACCGGTGGGTGACGTATCCGAGCTATATGCCGATGAGCGCGCTGCTCGAACGCGAGTTGGATCTCGCCGGCCTGCCGATGCCGGCCAACCCTATTTCCACGGCATCGCCGCTCATGACGGTGACCCTGCTTCAGGAGAGCGCGGAGCTCGTCTCGATCCTGCCGGCGAGCGTCGCGAAGGTGTTCGAGCACTACGGCATGCTGCGCATCCTGCCGGTGCGCATGAAGTCGAAGCCACAGACCTTCGGCATCGTCACGCGCAAGGGCGGCGAGCTGTCGCCGGCGGCGCGGCAGTTCATGCAGATGCTGCGCGAACAGAGTCGGCCGCATTGACTCACTGCAGCTCAGCGCGTCGCGACGATGAAGAGGCGCGGGAAGGGCAGGAGCACCGTGCCGTCCTCGAGCACGGTGCAGGCGGTCTTCAGCCCGGCGCGATAACGGTCGAGGAAGGCCGTCGCTTCCTGCGCGTCGAGCCTGGCGAGGAACGGCCGCAGCGCGCTGCCCTTGAACCATTCGATGATCGCGTCGATGCCGCCTTCCAGCGGATGATGATACGTGGTGCGCCACACGTCGACACTCGCGCACTGCGGCTTGAGCAGCGAGTAATACCATTCGGCCCGGTAGCGTGCCGTGCGCTCTACGCCCTTGAGCTTGTCGCGCCACGGACCGTCGGCGGCGGCTTCGCGCATCAGGCGATGCGCGGGCTCGTCGAGGTTGTCGGGCATCTGCACCGCGAGCTGGCCGCCCTCCGCGAGCTTCGCGACGAGGGCAGGAAAGAGCGTCTCGTGATCGGGCACCCACTGCAGCGAAACATTCGCCAGAATCAGGTCGTAGGGACCTTCGGCCCGCCACGCGGAGATATCGGCGAGTTCGAACTGGACTTCCGGGAGGCGCTTCCTCGCCGCGGCGATCATGTCGCCGGAATTGTCGATGCCCGTGATCTTCGCGTGCGGCGCGCAGGCAAGCAGCGTTTCCGTCGAGTTGCCCGGGCCGCAGCCCAGATCCACCGCGGTGCGGGCGCTCGCGGCCTGCGTCGCGTTCAGCAGATCGCGAACGGGACGCGTGCGCTCCTGTTCGAACAGTGTGTATTGCCCCTGGCTTGCCAGTCGGCCGATGATGTCGTCATGTCGGGCTCCCGTCTCTATCTGGTGATTGGACAGGCGCGATTCTGGACCTGCTCGTGTCCGGCATAAAATGAATTTATGCTGCGTATTATTTGGTTTTTCTTATGAAAATCGACACGCTCGGTGTGCAGGCCTTCGTCGCCATTGCCGATCAGGGAAGCTTCCGGGGCGCGGCCGAGCGTCTGAATATCACGCAGACCGCGATCACGCAGCGCCTGTAGAAACTGGAGGAGTTTCTCGGCGTGCCGCTGATCGAGCGCACCACGCGGTCGATGAACCTCACCGAAACGGGACGCACCTTCCTGCCACAGGCGAGGCGTCTGCTCGCCGAACTGTCCGCCGCGCTGGCCGAGATTCGCGAGACGGGCATCGCGCGGCGCGGCGACGTGTCGATCGCCTGCGTGCCGACCGTCGGCGTGCAGTATCTGCCGCGCGTGCTGCAGGCCTATTCCGCGCGCCATCCGCACAACCGCATCAGGATCTTCGATCATGCATCGTCGGCGGTGGCGCAGGCCGTGCTGCATCGCGAAGTGGAGTTCGGCATCAAGATCGCCGGCGAGCATCATCCGGACTTGCACACCGTGCCGCTCGTCGAGGATAGCTACGTGCTCGTCTACCACCGCGATCATCTGCTCGCCGCGGGGCGCAGACGCATCGCGTGGCGCGCGCTGTCGGATCATCCGCTCATCCTCGCCGGCGACGTGAGCGGCAACCGTGCGCTGATCGACACGGCGCTGGAAGGCAGCGGCATCGAACTTCATTCGTTCTACGAGGTTCAGCGCAGCTCGACGGCGCTCGGACTGATGGCGCAGGGCGTCGGCGCGGCCGTGGTGCCGGGGCTCGCAATCCAGAAGGATGCGTATCCCACCGTGCGCGCGATCGAACTCGTCGAACCGACGATCACGAGATCGCTCGTGCTCGTGACGCGCAGGACGGCTGCGTTGTCGCCGGCGGCGCAGGCGCTCTACGACATGCTGCTCGCGCAGGCCTCGAAGCCGCGGGCGATGAAGCTGCTCGAGGGCGTCTCAAGGCGCCAGTGAATCCGGTGCGCACGCCGCATCCGCGAAAGCCTCGGAAAGTCCCTGAGAACGCTCGGATTTGCCACTTGGCGCGCGAGCATTGGCCTATACTGGCAAAGCATCCACGGGCGGCTCCGGGCGTTATCGAGCAAGTGCTTTCGACCGTATATCACGCATCACCATGCGCGCCATCTCGGGCGCCCTCAATCAGGGATTCGCAGATGAGCGACACGTCAGTCGACGCCTCGAAGGGTCTGGTAGCCGCGCTGCGCGCGCAGCAGCAGGCGCTCACCGAGCGATGGATGAAACTGGTGTTCGGCGACCAGGAAGTCGAGCATTCGGATCAGCTCACGTACCGGCAACTCGCGGATCATCTGCCGGATATCTTCGATGAAATCTGCGTCGTGCTCGAATCGCACAACATGCGCGAGCAGGAAGGCGCGATCGAGCGCGATGCGCGCCGGCATGGGCGATGGCGCTGGCAGCAGGGTTATCGTATCGAAGAGCTCGTGCGCGAGCTCGATCTCTTTCGTCAGGTGCTGCTGATGGCGATCGGCGAATACGCCGCCACGCACGCGGATTTTTCCCGCGCCGAGGAAGAGCACGCGCGCCTCATGGCCGACGAAGTGGTGAGCTTCGTCACGCTCGCGTCGATCCGCGAGGCGATCGGCGAGCGCGACCGCAAGCTCGACGAATACACCGGCATGCTCGAGCGCGCGAACTACGAGCTGACCGCTCAGGCAGAAGCTGATCGGCGACCTGTACGAAATGCGCATGCAGGTCTCGCGGCGCGTCGCGCACGATCTGCGCAACTTCCTCAACGTGTTCTCGACGGTGCTGCAGCTCGCCGCGCGCTCGCCCGCGAAGCGCGACACGGCGCTCGGGCTCGCCAGCCGTCAGGTTGCCGACATGGCGACGCTCGTCGACGAAATGGTCGAATACTCGAAGGTGCTCGGCGACAATTCCGTGCTGACCGTCGAGCCTTTCGATCTGATCGGTCTCTTCGACGAGCTGATGCACTCGTGCCGCGTGTCGACCGAGGCGAAGGGGCTGAAGCTCGTCGGCCAGCTCGATCCGGCGCTTGCCATGGTGACGTCCAACCGGCTGAAGGTGAAGCAGGTCGCGCTGAATCTGCTGTCGAACGCGATCAAGTACACGTCGTCGGGCGAGATTCTGCTGTCGATCGCCTCGGTGCCCGGCGATCGCTGGAAACTGCTCGTCGCGGATACCGGCGTGGGCATCGGCACGGCGGATCAGCAGCGCGTGTTCGAGGAGTTCGAGCGCGCCGCCGATGACGACATCCCCGGCGCGGGGCTGGGACTCGCCATTGTCAAGGAACTGTCCCGCACGCTGGAAGGCCAGTTGCGCTTCGAGTCGGTGAAAGGGCACGGCAGCGTGTTCGAAGTCACGTTCCCGCTCGTACTGGAGCCGAAGTCCAGGCCCGCGACAAGCCCGGCGGGCGTCTGAATGAAAAAAGGCGAACGGGTCGCCCCGTTCGCCTCCGGTCTTCATGACGTCGCGCTAGTGGCTCACGCCGTCACTTCTTCTTCGACCACTGCTTCGTCTTCCACCGATGCGCGGATCAGATGATCGAACGCGGAAAGCGATGCCTTCGCGCCTTCGCCGACCGCGATCACGATTTGCTTGTACGGGACCGTCGTCACGTCGCCTGCGGCGAACACGCCCGGCAGCGACGTCGCGCCCTTGGCATCGACGACGATTTCGCCGTGCTTCGACAGTTCCACCGTGCCCTTGAGCCATTCGGTGTTCGGCACGAGACCGATCTGCACGAACACGCCTTCCAGCTCCACATGATGGCTTGCGCTCGTCGCGCGGTGCGTGTAGGTAAGGCCGTTGACCTTCTTGCCGTCGCCGGAAATTTCGGTCGTTTGTGCGCTCGTGACGATCGTCACGTTCGGCAGGCTCTTCAGCTTTTTCTGCAGCACCGCGTCGGCACGCAGCTCGTTGCCGAACTCGATCAGCGTGACCGTGCTGACGATGCCCGCCAGATCGATCGCCGCTTCCACGCCCGAGTTGCCTCCGCCGACCACTGCGACGCGCTTGCCCTTGAAGAGCGGGCCCGGGCAGTACGCCACGCCGCGGCCGCGATATTCACGCTCGCCCGGCACGTTGATTTCGCGCCAGCGCGCGCCGGTCGAGAGAATCACGGTCTTCGCCTTCAGCACGGCGCCACTTGCGAGATGAATCTCGTTGACGCGGCCCGGCACGAGCTTTTCGGCGCGCTGCACGTCCATCACGTCGACTTCATAGCTCTTGACGTGCTGCTCCAGCGCGGTCGAGAACTTCGGTCCTTCGGTTTCCTGCACGGAGACGAAGTTCTCGATCGCCATCGTGTCGAGCACCTGGCCGCCGAAATGCTCCGCGACCACGCCCGTCGAGATGCCCTTGCGCGCCGAGTAGATCGCCGCCGCCGCGCCCGCGGGACCGCCGCCGACGATCAGCACGTCGAACACGGGCTTCTTTTCCAGTTCCTTCGCGGCACGCTCGGCCGAGCCCGTGTCGAGCTTCGCGAGGATTTCCTTCACGCCGCTGCGGCCGGAGCCGAAGCTTGCGCCGTTGAGGAACGTCGTCGGCACGGCCATGACCTCACGCGCTTCGACTTCGTCCTGGAACAGTGCGCCGTCGATAGCGACATGCTTGATGCGCGGATTGATGAGCGCCATCATGTTCAGCGCCTGCACGACTTCCGGGCAGTTCTGGCATGACAGCGAGAAATACGTTTCGAATTCGAAATCGCCGTCGAGACTGCGAATCTGCTCGATGGTGGCGTCGTCGAGCTTCATCGGATGACCGCCGGTCTGCAGCAGCGCCAGCACGAGCGACGTGAATTCATGACCCATCGGAATGCCGGCGAAGCGAATGCCCGCGGGCTTGCCCGGCTGGCCGATGGCGAACGACGGACGGCGCGCGCCGGCATCCTCTTTCTCGACGACGCTGATCTGTGCGGACAGCGAGGCGATGTCGTCGAGCAGGCTTTTCGGCTCGCGCGACTTGTCGCCGTCGTCGAGGAAGGCGACGAGTTCGATCGGCCGGGTGACCTTTTCCAAATACGCTTTCAACTGGTTCTTGAGGCTGGCGTCGAGCATGGCGATGTCCGTTCCATAACTTCTTGCAGGCGTGCTTTGATACGACGCTGAAGTCATCAGCGCCGTACCGGAAGCGTTTTTGGGTGTTTCCGGACCTGCCGCTGATCCGCGGCAAGTCCTATGTGACTCGTAGGGGATACGGGTCTTAGGGAACCTCTGCCAAACTCCCGATCCTGGCACCTGATTGGACTATCCTGGAAAGAAGAGAAATTCAAGGACATCTTCGATGACACAACTTGGTCTTGGTCTGGATCTTTCAACGAAACGTACT
>LFJH01000038.1 GCA_001189335.2 Candidatus Paraburkholderia schumanniana | reverse complement strand
AAGCTTTTTTAACAGCCTGAAAAACGAGCGCGTTCATGCGACACGTTACCGGACGCGTCAAGAAGCGATGGCAGACTTGTTTGAATACCTCGAAGTGTTTTATAACCGCAGTCGTCGTCATTCGTCGTTCGGCTTCGTATCGCCAGTTCAGTTTCTGCAAGACTGGATCAAGGCTCAGTCGACCAAGGATGCCGCTGCATAACTCGGGACCCGTGGAAGGCGAAAAACCGAGGGAAGCTCAAATTTCCGCTGCGTCGAGCCCTGAGCGCCTGCATCGCTAGAGCGCGTTCGCAGGCCGTTCCGCCATGCGCAGCCAGAGTCTCGCGAGCCAGCGCGACACACGTCCGGGTTTCACGCTACGATACGACGTAAGCGACACCTCGACCGCGGCATCGCTTTCCGACGACAGCCACATGCGCTCGCCGCGCGTGAGACGCACGACATCGCCAGGCTTCATCCAGTAGTCGTAGGGGGCCTGATGACGCGTGAGCCACACGATGCATCGGCGATACGCAGCTCGGCATCGCGCGACAGACGCCACGACACGGTCTGATGCGGATGCACGTCGATGAAAACCACGATGCGCGCACCCCACGAATCCGTCGAGCTGAAACGGCCCGACGCGACACCGTGGCCGACGCCATGACACCCTGACACTTGCGACAACTCTTCCATCTTGCTCTCCATTTGTGAGCCGAAGATGAAAGGCCGGGCACGCAGAAACAAGAAGGCCCCGTCTTTCGGCTGGGCCTTCGGAATCGATTGCTTGCCTGTCTCGCTAGCGCACACGCTGTCCCGATGACCCGCCACAGATGGCGTTCATACGGTTTTTAATCGCGGCGATGGGGAGAATGAGGGCTGCGTGCATGTGTCGCAGTATCGTGTGTCGCGCTGAAGTTTGTCAATATCGAGATAGACGCACGATGAAAAAAACCCGGAACAGGGCAGGCCTGCGCCGGGTTTTCAAATGACTGCTACGGTCAAGTCGAACGCTCAGATGCCCGTATAGCCCTGCGGTTTCGTCGTGTTGTTTTTCGCGACATCCGCATTCGTCGACACCATGTATTGCGGCGACTCGGTCAGCTTGAGCGTGATCGCGCCATTGGTGTAGGGGTGTAGGCCACGTTCGAGACGTTGCCCATCGCGTCGATCAGCTGCACCGTGCCGCTGGTGCCGTCTGCATCGACGTTGAGCTTGTAGTTCGTGCTGTAGGTCGTGCTGAAGCTGCCGTTCGACGCCGGCCACACCGAGTTGTTGTGCGTCCACAGCGCGGTGATGACCTTGCCGTCGTTGAGTTGCTGGAACGAATACGCATACACGCCCGAGGGCAGGTCCTTCACGGGGCCGAGCGTGTGCGTGCCGTCGAGCACGCGCGTCATTGCGGCGACTTCCATCGCGGCCGGCTTCGGGCTGATGTTGGTCGTGCCGAATTTGGCCTGCGGATGATCGAGGTCGAAGAACGTGCTGTGGCCCGCCTCGCCCGGGAAGTCCGGACCGAAGAAGACGTAGGTCTGATCCGCGCCTTCGCCCAGCAGGATGATGTGCGTGCGCGCCACGACCGCGCCCTGTGCGAACAGGATGTTCGGCGTCGGATAGTTAGGGCCGTAGCTCGAGCCGACGTCATAGCTGATGCCCGTTTCCGTGACGAACAGCTTCATGTTCGGCTTGTAGTCCTTCGCCATTTCCGCGCGTAGGTTGCGCATCTCGTTCAGCAGCGAGTTGGCGGCGTCGGCCGGATCCGGATCCGTGTGATGACGCTCCGGCGGATGCGACGGCGACGTGCCCGCGTCGTAGTAGCCGTACGTCGCGATGCCGTCGAGATAGTTCGCAAGGCCCAGCAGCGCGAGGCGCTTGAGGCGCTCCGTGGTGAGCGAGGGGAACGGCTCGGCCGGGCCCATCACGACCGCGTGCGGGTCCGTCGAATGCAGACCTTCATACGTGCGCTGGTACAGCGCGACGAAGTTCTTGTCCGAATCCTTCCACTGGATGTACGGCTCCCACGTGACCTGATAGTAGTTCGCCGACATCGTCGGGTAGTACTTCGCGCGGATGGCTTCGGTTTCCTGCCCGACCCGCGCCATGTAATCCCGGTAATAGCCGAGGTCGTGGCGAGCGTCGCGGATACGGCGAAGTAGCCGGTGAGCGAGGACGTGCAGGTGAGGGTGGTCGTCGTGTCGGCGGCAGGCGCGGCGAAGCTGCCGCTCGCGACCGTCTTGCCGAGCGCATCGGCGATGGTCCACTTGAGAGCGTGTCCGCTGCGCCGGCGCGCGTCGTGATCGCCACCTTGAACTTCGTGTTGGTCGGGAACATGCGCGAGCCGTCGGAGCCCGGGGTGTCCACGGTGATCTGGCCGTCGCCGCCCGAGGCCGACGACACCGCCGGCGACGAGCACGTGAGGCGCAGATTTGCGGCCGCGTTTGGCGACGGCCTGCGTGGTCGCGGCGGCGTCGAGCGAGGCGGGCGTGCCCGAGAAGCCGGGAGCGTGGCTCATGAAGACAGCGAAGAACAAGGCGCTCGACCGTCTGCGGCAGCACGCGCTGCACGCGCGCAAGCACGAGGAATACGGGCGCGATCTCGACGCGCAGGAGGCGCACATCACGCCGGATTTCGTCGATGCACTGGATGCCGCGCGCGAGGACGATATCGGCGACGATCTGTTGCGGCTCATTTTCACGGCGTGCCATCCGGTGCTGTCCGTCGATGTGCGCGCCGCGCTGACCTTGCGTCTGATCGGCGGGCTCACCACCGACGAGATCGCGCGGGCCTTTCTCGTGCCGGAGCCGACGATCGCGCAGCGCATCGTGCGGGCGAAGCGCACGCTGTCGGCGACCCGCGTACCGTTCGAGGTGCCCAAGGCCGACGCGCGCGCGGCGCGGCTCGGATCGGTGCTCGAAGTCATCTATCTGATTTTCAACGAAGGCCATTCGGCGACCGCCGGCGACGACTGGATGCGTCCAGCGCTGTGCGAGGATGCGCTGAGGCTCGAGCGCATTCTCGCGGAACTGATGCCGGATGAGAGCGAGGTTCACGGCCTGGTCGCGTTGATAGAGATTCAGGCGTCGCGGACGAAGGTGCGCGTCGACGGAAAGGGCCGGCCGGTGCTGTTGCCGGATCAGGACCGCAGTCGCTGGGATCCGCCTTTGATCCGGCGCGGTCTCGCGGCCTTGCGGCGCTCCGAGGCGCTGGGCGGCGCTCGCGGCGTGTACGCGTTGCAGGCGGCGCTCGCCGCGTGCCATGCCCGCGCACCAAGCGCCGCCGATACCGACTGGCCGATGATCGTCGCGCTCTACGACGCGCTGATGCAGACTGCGCCGACGCCGGTGGTCGAGCTGAATCGCGCGGTTGCGGTGAGCATGGCGTACGGGGCGGAGGAAGCGCTGCCGATCGTGGATGCGCTGCGGGACGCGTCTGCGCTGCGGAACTATCACTGGTTGCCGAGCGTGCGCGCGGATCTGCTGGCGAAGTGAAGCGGGCTGGGGAGATGGATTGAGATGGATTGAGGGAATCGGCTGCTTTGATCGGGCTGGAATCGTTATTTTACATAACATAAATTAGCGAATTCTCCATTGATGTAGGCCGCAAGTTCAAATGTCCAGGCGGTCGCCGAAGCGAAGGAAACCGTGCGGTATCAGATGATCGATGCGGGCTTATGGATTCCGCGCCCGCACTGCACGATAACGGGCGCATCGGCAAGCGCAGTCTCGCACGCATCTGGATGCAGCGGTCCTGTCCAAACGCGTCACTTGCCCGGCACAAAGAAGCAGCGCGAAATCAGGCTGCCCGAAGTTCAGACGATCCCGCAACAGGCGCGATGCAACAGCGCACGATCGACATCTGCTACACCGCGTCATCGGTTCGCAGACGGCAGCGACATCGACATCAGCGCCCTACCCGTCGCGTTTCCCACAAAACAAACCCTCACATCCCCCCCAGCGCATTCCCGCCGTATGCACAGGACTATCCCAATGCCTGATCATCTCGTCATCCAGCGTGCAGAGCGTGATCGACGCCCCAGCCATTTCCAGCGACGTCGTCAGCGCGCCCACCTGTGAGCGCGCGATGCCCAGACCACGCCCATCGAGCCACCGGCGCACCGAGTCGTACAACAGATAGAGCTCCGAAAGCGGCGTGCCGCCGAGCCCGTTGACGAGCACGAGCAGGCGCGAATCGGCGGCGGGCTTCAGGTCTTCGACGATCGCCGTCAGCAGTTCATCCGCAATCGCATCCGCGCTCCCGAACTTCGCGCGCCTGCGGCCCGGTTCGCCGTGTATGCCTACGCCAACCTCGATTTCATCGTCGCTGAGCGCGAAGGTCGGCTTACCCGCGGCGGGCACCGTGCAGCTCGAGAACGCGACGCCCATCGACGCGATCCGCCCCGCCACACGCTCGCCGAACGCCCGGCACGCCTGCAGGTCCGCGCCGCTTTCCGCGTAGCTGCCCGATGAGCTTCTCGACAATCACCGTGCCCGCGACGCCTCGCCAGCCCGTCGTGAAGCTGGAGTTCTCGACGGCGACGTCATCGTTGACCAGCACCGTCGCGTTTGGCAGGTCGCAGAGCTCCGTGGCCATCTCGAAGTTCATCAGATCGCCCGAGTAGTTCTTCACGATGAACAGCACGCCCGCCCCAGTGTCGGCAGCCTGCGCGGCGGCCATCATCTGGTCGGGCGTCGGCGACGTGAAGACCTGGCCGGGACAGGCGGCATCGAGCATGCCGTAGCCGACGAAACCGCCGTGCAGCGGCTCGTGCCCCGAGCCGCCGCCGGAAATGATAGCAACCTTGCCCGGCTTGAGCGACTTGCGCACGATGTAAGTCGGATCGAGGTTGACCGTCACGAGATCCGCATGCGCGGCGGCGAATCCCGCGAGGCTCTCGCTCAGATAGTCGTCCACGCGATTGATCAACTTCTTCATGTCCCCGTCTCCTTGGTGTTCAGGCCGCGTCCTGCGCGAGGCGTGCGCAGACGGCTGCAATCATGATCTGGCTGGAACGCGCGCCCGGATCGATGTGACTGCGCGAGCGCTCGCCGAGAAACGATGCGCGGCCCTTGGTCGCGAGCATGTCGCGCAGCAGGTTGATGATGTGATCGCCGTCACCGATCGCCTGATCGAGCGACGCGATTTCGTCCGCATGTTCCCTGAGCGAAGCGTGCGCCGCATCGATGCACGCCACGCCATGACCGTCTTGCCATTCATGCGCCGATCCTCCGTACACATGCAGAATGAGCAGAAAGGATACAGCGTCGCGACACCTCACGCAGACCGCTCTCGTCTGGGGATGATGCCCCGGCTCTCGGGAGAGCGTCGCGGCAGCAAGCGATATTCCTGCAAAGACTGGACCCAGCAATCAGCGGGCGGCCGTCTGCTCCGCCGGCCTCGATTTCGCCTCGCCCGGCCCGACACCGAAGCTGGCCCCGCTTGCCACGCCGTCCTGGCTGGCGGCGAGCACGTGAGTCTGCGGCACGGGCGCATCCGCGTGACGCGATTTGCCGATACTCGCGATATAAACCACGGCTGCCACGGCGACGCCCACCAGCACGGCCGCCACCGCCACGCCCGACGACTTTCGTCTCATCTTCCCTCCCGATCGGATACGATGTGCCGGGCTCGCGGCCCTGCCCCGCGTCGATGGTAGCAGCGCGAGGCGCCGGACCAGCGTGGCCGCCGCGCATTGCCGCGCAAGTCGTTCAATCGGAACCGGGGAACATTCATGCACGCCGCCACGGCATTCAATCTGGTGCTCGTCTCGTTGATCGCGATCATCGCGCTCGAAGTGCTCGCCAAGCGACTCAGGCTTCCGCCCGCCGCCGCGCTGCTCGTCGGTGGCGTCGCGATAGCTTTCGTGCCCGGTCTGCCGCGCTTCGAGCTCGATCCCGAACTCGTGCTCGTCGTGTTCCTGCCGCCGCTCCTGATGTACGGCGCGTATTTCTTCGTGTGGGACGACTTCAAGCGCAACCTGAGCGGCATCCTCCTGCTCGCGATCGGCGCGGTGGCCTTCACGACGTTCGTCATCGGCGTCGCGGTGCATCTCGTCGCGCCGAAGTTGCCGTGGGCCGCGTGCTTCGCGCTCGGCGCCGTCGTCTCGCCGCCCGATGCAGTCGCCGCCAAGGCCGTGCTCGAACGCGTCGCGCTGCCGGCCGTCTCATGGTGCTGCTCGAAGGCGAAAGCCTGCTCAACGACGCCGCCGGCCTCGTGCTGTTCCGCTTCGCGCTCGTGGCCGCCATGAGCGGCGTGTTCAGCGCACCGCGCGCCGTCGCCAGCTTCGCGGCACTCGCGCTCGGCGGCATCGTCGTCGGAATCGTGGCCGACTTCATCGCCGTGAAGCTCTTGCGTGCGCTCGAGGACGACTATCTCGTCATCACTACGTCGATGCTCACGTCGTGGGTCAGCTACGTCGCGGGCGAGATGCTCGGCGTGTCGAGCGTCATTGCGACGGTCACGTGCGGCATGGTCGTCGGCTGGCATCAGCACGAGGTGTTCACGGCGGCGCAGCGCATGCGCGGCACGGCGTTCTGGCAGGTCGTCGTGTTCGTGCTGGAAGCGCTCGTGTTCGTGCTGATCGGCTTGTCGCTGCGCGGCATCGCGTTGCGCCTGGGCGGCGTCGGCGATGCGTTCTCGCTGCTCGGCCCCGCGACGGTCGCAGTGATCGGCGTCGTGATCCTGTCGCGCTTCGTGTGGGTGTTCGGCGTCGAGGCGGTGAAATGGATCGCATGGGTTTTCAAGGGTCGCGCGCACGCCGCCGACAACGAGCAATCACGCAGCGCCGCGCCTGACTGGCGCGCGGCGACCGTGGTGAGCTGGGCGGGCATGCGCGGCGTGGTGACGCTCGCCGTCGCCCTCTCCCTGCCCGAAGCCATGCCGGGCCGCGATCTCATGCTGTTCGCCGGCTTCGCAGTCATTCTCGTCACCGTGCTGCTGCAAGGCGCGACGATCGGACCGCTGATCGCGTGGCTGTCGCTGACGGGCGGGCACGAGCGCTGTGCGCGCCATCTGAGCGAACCGCAGGCATGGGCGCGCCTCGAAGCCGCGCAACTGGCCGCGATCCAGCCGCTCGTGCGCGACGCCGACGGCAACGTGATTCATCCGCGGCTGTTCGAGCAGTACACGTATCGCGCGACGCTCACCAAGCGCTTCGAGGACATGGAGGATTTTCCGGCCGACGCGCGCCACGCGCACTATGATGTCGTGCTCGCCGCGATTGCCGCCGGCCGCACGGAGTTGCTGCGGCTGCACCGCGGCGGACAGATTCACGACGAGCTGCTGCATTCGATGGAGCACGACCTCGATCTGCAGGAGATCATCGCGCTGCATTCGCGTGGCTGAGTCTCTCAGTGGTCGTCTCCGCGCGGGTGCGATGGCGTAGTGAGCGGCGCGTCGTCGGCAGCGTCTTCGCACTGCAACCAGGCCTGCGCGCTCAGGCTGGTGCACCCATTGTTGCGCAGCCGAATGATCCATCGGCTGCAAGGCGCGCGGCGCATCTTGCCGCGCGCGGTGCTCGGCGCGAGCGCAACCAGAATCATATGACCGTCGCCGCGTGCGCCACGGCCCAGGTGCACGACGCTGCACAGTACGTCGCCCCCGCGCGTGTAAATGCCGATCTCGCCGCGCGTGAGCCACGGACTCTCGATATCATCGGGCGGCACGATCTGCAGGTCCACGCCCAGGTCGGCGACATCGCGCGCGAACCAGATTTCCGCAAAGCTCGGCGCGGGGCAATCGGCACGCACCGTCCAGGGTAATTCCGCCTGATCCGAGATGCTCAGCGCGTACCGGCTGCGCGACAGATCGTCGTTGCCGGACGGCAGGACGACCGAGCAGGCGCCCGTGTCCGTCAGCTCGTCGAGGGCGGCTTCGATCGGAGAGCTGCCGTCCGGCCGCCACGCTGCGTTTGCTGCGTTCAGGCTGACGAGCGAATGAGACTGCACCCCTCCGATATCCTGTGAGCGCCTTACGACATAGCGGACCGCATCGAGCATGTCGGCGTCGGCGACGGGGCCGAACGCATCGCGCATGATGCGGTTACGCCGCCTGAGCTGCACGCCGATCATTGGCAGCAGTGGATCGTGCCCGTGCTCGCTCTTCAACGTGCGCGAGCGATAGCGGCCGGCGCGTTCGACCACCGTCGCGCCATCGAGCCGATAGACGCGCGCGTCGCCGGCCGCGTGAGGCGCGTCGCCGGATGGAAGCGCATCGCTCAGGATCGCGTCCATCCGGCCTTTCAGCAGCTCGCTGCCGTAGCCGAGTCCTTTCGCGCCATTCGCCGCATCGTTCTGATTCCAGAAGCACTGAAAACGCGTCATCGTGCCGAACGAATCTTCCGCATAGCGCCGATGCAGGAACGAAAGGCCTTCCTCGCACACGCCGACGATCACGCGTCCGAGGTCCTCACGCAACGGCACGGGCTTGAGCGTCGCGTGATCCGGCCGCATCCGGTGGATGCGCGCGTCACCGGGAGCGGCGCTTGCCAGCGCCTCGGTGACGCGCTCGAATCTGCCGGCGAGGTCCGTGCCCAGATGCGCGAAGAACTCCCGTGTGACGTAAGCCGTACAAAAGCGCGTCGCTTCGAGCATGGGAGGCGGATCGCGATACAGCCCAGACATCCAGATCCAGTCCTGCCAGCCGTTGCGCTCGATGGCGCAGGCGAACTGACGCGCCGTGTCGCCACCCTGCTTCAGCTCGATGACGACCGGAACGCGTCCGCGCGGGATGCCGCCCAGATCGCGATAATGCGTGAGGTTCGCCCAGACGATGTAAGGATCGAGCCGCGTCGCGGACGCATGCGCCCGCTGCGCAACGGGCTCGAATCCGTCACTCGCGGCGCCGATCTCCCAGTGCGGGCTCATTGTTGTCTCCTCTCCGAGGCGTTCCGAGGGAGCGGACTCGTGGGCATCGTGGCCCGATGCGATGACTGCGCCCGTCGCCCGCATCTTTCTTCATATGGCCGCCGGTCTGGCTCATGCTTTTCGATGATGATTGCGCCCGGCACACCATGCCCTGGTCCTATCTTATCATGATATTTTGGGAACCGAAAGGTTTTTCGTTCACCGCTACACGCATACCGTAGTCACTTGTCGAGAGATTGGCAAGCCGAATCGCCGCGCGAATGTTCGTCCTATATCGCAGCGCGTCGCATGCGGATGCGCGGTGGAATTTCCCAGTCGCGTCAAGCTTCTGGCGCGTGCGTCCCCGGCTTGTCCACAGCATTGACCACAGTTTCTGTGGATAATGCGCGCGCCTTCACTTCAGTTCGACACGTGATCCAGCCCCCGCTGCTGCGCGTCCCGGCTTGCGGCCGCACGTTCACCTGCCGCGCGGCCTTCGTGCGCCGGGTGAGCAGATTCAACCCTTCGACGAATCCGGCGAAGCCCATCGCCGCGTAAATGTAGCCCTTCGGGACGTGCGTGCCGAAACCTTCGGCGATGAGCGTCATCGCGATCACGAGCAGGAACGAGAGGGCCAGCGTCACGACCGTCGGATTGCGCTCGATGAAGCGCGACAGCGGCTGCGTCGCGAACAGCATCGTGGCGACGGCGAAGATTACCGCGACGAACATGACCGGCAGATGCTCCGTCATGCCGACGGCGGTGATGATGCTGTCCACGGAGAACACAAGGTCGAGCAGCAGGATATGGCCGATCGCGGCCCATGCCGTCATCGCGCCGACGCCGGATGCAACGCCTGGCGCATCGTGCGCATCCTTGCTGACGTGATGATGCATTTCCTTCGTCGCCTTCCAGACGAGGAACACGCCGCCCGCGAGCAGAATGAGATCGCGCCAGGAGAACGCGTGATCGAAGACCGAGAACACCGGCTCGGTCAGGCGCGCGATCCACGCGACCGTGCCGAGCAGCGCGAGCCGCATCACCAGCGCCAGCATGATCCCGATACGCTGCGTGCTCGCTCGTCGTCCGGCCGGCAGCTTGTTGCTGAGAATCGATATGAAGACCAGGTTGTCGATGCCGAGCACCACTTCCATCACGATCAGCGTGACGAGTGCGGCCCAGACCGCGGGATCGGCAGCCAGCGAGAGAAGATATTCCATGAGTAGTGTTTCGTTTTGACTGGACGTCCCGCCATCATCGGCGGATCGTGCGGTCGAAAAAATCGGCGACAATCGAAATCAGACTTCGGTTTTTTCGAAGCTTTCCAGTTTCCCGCAGGCGCGCGGAATTCAGCGCGGAATTCATGAAGGAAGACTCGCATGCTCAACTATCGACATCTGCACTACTTCTGGGTCGTCGTGAAGGAAGGCGGCTTCGCGCGCGCGGCGGAGCGTCTCGACATGGCCGAGCAGACCATCAGCGCGCAGGTCCGCGAGCTGGAAAAGTCGCTCGGCATCAACTGCTCAAGCCCGCCGGGCACGGCGTGACCATGACCGAAGCCGGATAGGCCGCCTTCGCGCGCGCCGAGGAAATTTTCCAGATCGGCCAGTCGATCCAGGACGAGGTGCGCGAAGCGGCGAGCGGCACGCAGGCGCGTCTCGCGGTCGGCTTGGCCGATGGCATCTCGAAGCTCGCGGCGCATGCCCTGCTCGCACCGGTGCTCGGCAATCCGTCGCTGCGGCTGCTGTGCCACGAAGGCGAGACTGACGAACTGCTCGGCGAACTGGCGCTGCACCGGCTGGATCTCGTGCTCGCGAGCCATGCTGCGCCGCACAACCAGAACCTGCGCCTCACGAGCGAGCGGCTCATCGCGTCGCCGGTCGACTGGTACGGGCCTGCGTCGATCGTGCGTAAGAGCGCCATCGATCAGTTTCCGCAGAGTCTCGCCGCGCTGCCGATGCTGCTGCCCACCGGCCATTCCTCACTGCGCGCGCGTCTCGACCGATGGCTGGAGACGCAGGGCATCGCGCCGCGCATCGTCGGTGAATTCGAGGACAGCGCGCTCATGGCCGTGTTCGGCGCGCGCGGGCTCGGCGTGTTCCCGCTCGCCGAATTCGGTGCGGGAGATGCGCCCATGCTGCGTGGCCTGCGCTGGCTCGGCCGCTCCCCCGAAGTGAAGGAGGAAGTGCACGCGATCGTCTCGCGGCGCGGGCGGCATCATCCATTGACGCAACAGGTGCTTGCGGGTGCGCCGGGCTGAATTTCGGTTTCTTCGAAGTTTCTGTTCAATTCATTCTGCTTTTTCTGGTCTCGCCCGTGCCTTAATTTTTGAGCCCGTGTTCAACGAAGAAACGTCCATGAGAGTCCTGTTCAAGTTCCGCGATCCCGAAGCCATTGCCATGCACGAGCTCGCGAAGGCGCGCAGCGAATTTGTGTTGCCGCCTCGCATGGCTCATTTCGAAGGCGACCGTCAGCCTGTCCGACATCAACGGGCCGCGCGGCGGCGTCGACAAGCGGTGTCAGGTGGAGGTGCAGGTGAATCGAGAGAACAAGGTCGTGGCGACGTCGATCGCGCGCGACTGGCGAGGCGCGATGGATCTCGCGCTGTCCCGCACCGTGCGCACGCTGGTGCGCCGTCGTCAGCAAGTCAAGCTGAAGACCCGGCGCGTGCGGGCCGCCGCGCGCGCCTGGCATCCCGCGCCGGAGCCTGTGCTTCAGGCGGCGGTCGCGCCGCGGTGCGGCTCATGCGCAGGCTGGCCGCACAGGCCGTATAAGCAGACGGCGCACGCACGCCTAGCGCGTGTGTACCACCGCACCACGCCGCCAACATTCTTTCGACCGGCGATTACCCGGCCGCCACGCGCGCCACCGGCATCGCGTGGACGCTCGGCATGGGGCGCGTCGGCTCCAACGTCGGCGCCATGACAGGCGGCGCGATGCTCGCCGCCCACTGGCTGCAGCCGCGCATCTTCGAAGCCGTGGCGATGCCGATCGCGATCGCCGCCGTGAGCGGGTGTGTGCTCGCGGCATCCGGCGCAGGCCGAGCAAGCGGATCAAGCGTCAGGCGAATCTCCCGCTAGCAGCGCCTGAGCACCACGACGCGAAAGCGCCCTCAGCCCGAAAGCGCGACGCCCGGCCCGCGCGCGGCGAGCCGGCGGTCGAGCTCCGCCTTGCCGTATTCGATCGCGAAATGCTCCGCGGCCCGCGCAGTCGGAAACGAGCGGAACGGCCCGATCGCGCGCCGCGCGCCGCCGGGACGCTCGATCAGAAGAGTCGCCACGAATTCGCCGGACACATGCCGCACGATGGCGGAGAGCTCGCAGCCTCGGTATTCGACTGGGGTGGAGTCCATCGCTGACCTCGCTTGCCTGAATGGACGGGGACATGTGATGAATCTACTGAAGCGTCAAAAAACGCGTAACCCCGCATGTGAGTGGCTGCGAACGCAGGCCGAGCGGTTGTCCGTCGCACTGGCAGCGCATTGGGCACGCAAACGTTTCACCCTTGCCGCCCGCCGATTGAAATGCGAATGTTTCATGCAGGGATGTTCTTAAGCCGGTATTTTCGACGTACAGTCCGACGAAAGATGCTGGAAGCCTTCGCAACCCGACCGCGCGTCATGACTCACATCAAAAATCGACACCGGAGAATCGCTGCGAGGGTGATCATCTGCGCCGCGCTGGGCTTTGCGAGCAAAGCGGCTCACGCACAGGAAATCTCCTTCCTCGCCGGCCCGCTCAGGAGCAGCAGCCACAGCACGTATTCATGGGAAGCGAACTATCGCGAAGGGCTCGGGCGCTATGTCGCATGGAGCTTTTCATGGCTGAACGAAGGGCATATTCCCGATCATCATCGCGACGGACAGTCCGTGCAGCTCTGGGGACGACTGCCCCTATGGGGCGACCGGCTCGAACTCTCGGCGGGAGCGGGTCCGTACCGCTACTTCGACACGAGCCAGGCACAGGCCGGCGGCAACTATTCGAACACGCACGGCTGGGGTGGCATGTTCACTTTGCGCGCAGCGTATTATTTCGATAATCGCTGGATCGCGGAGATGAAGCTCAACCGCGTGCAGGGCGTTTGGCGGCCCCGACACGACCGCCCTGCTCTTCGGCATCGGTTATCAGCTCGATGCGCCCGAGAGCCGCGGTCCTCGCACCCGCGCCGTGCCGCGCCCGACGAACGTCACGAACAACGAAGTCACCGTGATGCTCGGCACGACAATCCTGAACAGCCCCGATTCCGAGTCGAATCTGGCGGGGAGCATCAAATACCGGCGCGGACTGTGGCACTACCTCGACTTCACCGCGTCGTACCTGCATGAGGGCGGACACGTGCAGTCGCGCCGCGACGGCATCGCAGCGCAGCTCTGGGCGACACGCGCGTTCTTCGACGACAGGCTCACGCTGGGCGTCGGCGCGGGACCGTATGTATCGATCACGCAAAACCAGGACCTGCCGCAGAGCCGCACGGGCGACGGCCGCTTCGCCGGGATGGTCTCGGTATCGGCGAGCTATCGACTCACTCATCGCTGGCTCGCGCGCGTCACATGGAACCGCATGGTCACGCGCTATGACCGCGACGCCGACATCATCGAGGCGGGCTTCGGCGTGCGCTTCTAGAAGAGTTCCTTCTGCCCCGACATCAGCGCGGTGAAGTCGTCGCGCATGAAGGGGAGAATGCCATCGGCCACGGGCTGAAGCTGCTTGCTCACGTAGTGCTCGTAGTCGATCGGGGCACGACGCGCTTCCACCGGCTCGGGCCCGGCCGTCGTCATCACGTAGCTGATCCAGCCGCCGTTCTGATATTGCAAGGGACGGCCGGACCGCGTGTTGTGCTCGTCCGCGATGCGCGCGGCGCGCACGTGAGGCGGCACATTGCGATGATATTCACCGAGCGTGCGACGCAGTCGCTTGCGATAGACGAGCAGTTCATCCATCTCGCCGCGCCGCGTGCGGCCGACGTAATCGCGCACGAAATCCTCGTAGGGCTCGTCCTTGAAGATGCGCATGTACAGCTCCTACTGGAAGCGCTGCGCGAGGGGAGTCCAGTCGGTGCGCACCGTCTCCAGGCCCTTGTAGATGATTTCCTCGTTGCCGTCGGCGCGCATCGTCAAGCCTGCGTAGCGTTTCTTGCTGCCCTCTTCGGTGCCGCGGATCGTCGGCATCAGGAAGCGCTTGAAGTGCGTTTCGAACTGCAATTCGAGCGCGCTGTCGAGTCCGAACGCTGCTCGCAGATGCTCGCGCCAGTACGCGTTCACATGGGCGACGAGCGCCCGGCCGATGCGCGCCGCGTCTTCCTCGCCGCGCGCGCCGCAGCCAGACAAAGGTCGAATCGGTGTCGCCATAGATCACGCTGTAGCCGCGCGCCTCGATCAGCTCGCGCGTGCGATGCATGATCTCGTGGCCGCGCATCGTGATCGACGATACGAGACGCGGATCGAAGAAGCGGCAGCCGCTCGAACCGAGCACGCCGTAGAACGAATTCATGATGATCTTGAGCGCCTGCGACAGCAGCTTGTTGCCCTGACGCTTCGCGGCCTCGCGCCCTTCCCAGACCTGCGCGACGATCGCGGGCAGGCAATGCTTGTCGCGCAAAAAGCACGCACCGCGAAAACCGGGCACGGTGTCGGCGTCGCCTGGCATGCTCGTGCCTTGCGCGAGCCCGGCGGGGTCGATCAGAAACGTGCGGATGATCGACGGATACAGGCTCTTGTAGTCGAGCACCAGCACCGAATCGTAGAGACCGGGCCGCGAATCCATAACATCCATAACGAAGCCGCTGGGGCTAGCTTCCTCGGGGACGTCGCCGAGATTCGGCGCGACAAAGCCCAGCCGGTGCATGCGCGGCATGTACAGATGCGTGAATGCCACAACGGAGCCGCCGCTGCGGTCGGCCTGCAGGCCCGTGACCGTGGCGCGCTCCAGCAGAAACGACAGCAGTTCCGTCTTCTCGAAGACTTTCGTGACGAGCTCGCAGTCGGCCAGGTTGTAACGCGCGAGCGCGGGCTTGTCCTCCTGAAACCGCCGCTCAATCTCGTCCATGCGCGCGTACGGGCTGTCGATCGCCTTGCCTTCGCCCAGTAGCGATTGCGCGACATATTCCAGGCTGAACGACGGGAAGTTCCACGTCGCCGAGCGCAGCGCCTCGATGCCTTCGATCACGAGCCGCTCGGCGATCGATACAAAAAAGTGATTGCGCTTCATGCCGTGTTCACGCCATTCGACCGCGCTGCCGTCGCGGCCGAGGGCGAGCGGAACGCCGCAATCGTCGGCGTGTCGCTGAAGCACGCGCAAGTCGAACTGCACGACATTCCAGCCAATGATTGCGTCCGGATCGTGATGCGCCATCCATGCGTTGAAACGGCGCAGCATGACCACGCGGCTTTCGCAGTATTCGAGCGCGAAATC
This sequence comes from Candidatus Paraburkholderia schumanniana, assembly GCA_001189335.2. GTDB lineage: Bacteria > Pseudomonadota > Gammaproteobacteria > Burkholderiales > Burkholderiaceae > Caballeronia > Caballeronia schumanniana. The sequence continues at coordinate 2,293 of LFJH01000038.1, read as the reverse complement.
CGTTTTGGCGGCGGCGCCGTTCGGCGGACCGAGCATGTAGACCTGGCGCGCGCCGCAGCCTTCCAGCGCAATCGAGTAGAGCTCACCCTTCACACTCGTTTCGATATCGAGCGACACCAGCCTGAGCGACGGCCGGTAGTCCGGCGCGGGCTTTAGCTCACTCGAAATGCAGCCGTCGCGCGCCTCGCCCTCGAACGACACCGGCGCCGTGATGAAGCGCTCCATCAATCAATCAGATAGCGTTCGTGCGGACGGATATCGGCTTCGAAGACGTTGACGCCCGCACTGCGCAACTGCTTTTTGAGCGCGAGCAACTGGCGATATTGCGAGCAATAGAGTCCGAGCACCGGCTTCTGGCGAAAGTCCTTCAGCGGCAGTTCGCGCAGGTGCGCATCGCGCACGCCGGCGACGATGGGTTCCGCCTTCGCGCGATCTTTCGCACGGGTGAACGCGACGTTCGTCTGCAAGGCGATGCGGACTTTTCTCGGGCCGTCGTCCGTGGCAAGCCAGAAATCGACTTCCGTCCCGGCGGCGGTATCGCGCCAGTGGCGAGTCAGCAGAAAACCATGTTGTGCGGAAGCCAAGTCGTTACCTTCGAGCGCGCGTGCCATCGAAGCACTTTACTTGCCGCAGAAACAAGCAGCCCGGCGCGCCATACGCCGCCGGGCCTCGAATTTCAGGGGAAAGGGAAAGGAGAAGTAAAACGCGGTAGCGGCTAGCCGGTCCTCACCATCCTCGCGGACGGTCCCCGGAAGACGGCCGCGCCACTACCGCCTAAGCAGCCTGTGCGACCAGGCCCGCCCGTTGCGGCTGTAACGCCACTACGTGATCGAGTACCGTGTGCTCCGCGTGCTCCGGCACTTCGTTTTTCGACATTACCTCCAGCGCGGCTTCTTGATTGGCACTGTCGGGCGGCCGCCGCTTTCTTGGTCTTCCCCGCGCGTGACGGCGGCTGGCATGCCCCGCACACCACGTTGTTCTGCAAATCATGCTTGTGTGCGACGAACTTCCCGGTGCAGCAGCACGGCGTCATCTGCAGCATGCCCGCGTCGAAGAAGCGCACAAGCGTCCAGGCCCGCGTTAGGTCGAGTACCGCCTCGGCGCCGCTATGGTTGCAGTGCTCGAGATACAGTCGATACCCCTTGGTCAACGCATCGAGATGCGAGCAACCCGCTTCGTTCTTCAGGAACGTATAGGTGTTGGTGTTGTAGAAAAGCGATGCGTGAATATTGGCGAGCCACGTCATGTACCAGTCGGCCGAGAACGGCAGCATGCCCTTCGGCGGCGATACGCCCTTCACTTCGCGATAGAGACGAATCATGCGGTCCCGCGAGAGCGTGAATTCGCTTTCCAGCACTTGCATGCGCGCACCGAGCTCGATCAACGCGATGGCGCGGAACACTTCCTGGGCGTCTTCGGTGAGGCTCTTCTTCAGCATGGCTCGCTCCGTGGTTTCTTAAGCGAACTGTTCAGCCGGCTGGCCAGCCAGCAGGATTGCCGCGTGCGTCGGCGCGATATCCGCGTTCTTCGCGGGTTGCACCAGCAGGGCCGACAGCATCGTGTGATCGTTGGAGCGGAAAGCGCAAAGCAGATTAGCCGACGACGCGAGCTTGACGACCTGGGCGAGCGTGAGGCCCGACAGCAGATCGGCCAGTTCGGCCGACAGACCGAGCCGGAACATGCCAATGGCGCGGTCTTCACGCAAGAGACGCTGCGCGAGCATGATGTACGACAAGTTGATTTCCCGGATCGATTCCAGCGTTTCGCGATCGTTCATGGTTGCGACTTCCAGTAAACCCCGAATATCCCACTGACTTTGTCGATATTTTTTTTATGCCTCACCGGGCTCGTTCTGCCCGGCTACATGCCGCGTAAGTTTGTTTCAGAGAGTTACATCTTGTAACAATCACTGTGAAAACGGATTCTAAGGAACCTCTGCACAACTCGATTTCAGAGCGCTGACGTTTTACGCTTCGCATCGTATCGATCGCGACGATGGCCTGCGGGTGATTAGTCAACTTTTGAACCGTGGCGGCCTCGTTTTCTGAGTCTCGCGTTTCGATCCTCAAGCGCTTCAAGCATTTCAAGCGCTTCGCAAGGCCTTGCGTGCCATCCACAAATTGCCCAGCGCAAACAGCGTTGTGATCTGCGCAGTATTTTTCATCACCCCCCTATACCGGGTCTTCGTGTAGCCAAATTGCCGCTTGAGCACGCGAAACGGGTGTTCGACCTTCGCGCGGATGCCCGCCTTCAGACGTTCGATCCGATCGTAGATCGCGTCCAGTTGATCACT
>LFJH01000037.1 GCA_001189335.2 Candidatus Paraburkholderia schumanniana | reverse complement strand
AGTGATCAACTGGACGCGATCTACGATCGGATCGAACGTCTGAAGGCGGGCATCCGCGCGAAGGTCGAACACCCGTTTCGCGTGCTCAAGCGGCAATTTGGCTACACGAAGACCCGGTATAGGGGGGTGATGAAAAATACTGCGCAGATCACAACGCTGTTTGCGCTGGGCAATTTGTGGATGGCACGCAAGGCCTTGCGAAGCGCTTGAAATGCTTGAAGCGCTTGAGGATCGAAACGCGAGACTCAGAAAACGAGGCCGCCACGGTTCAAAAGTTGACTAATCACCCGCAGGCCATCGTCGTGATCGATACGATGCGAAGCGTAAAACGTCAGCGCTCTGAAATCGAGTTGTGCAGAGGTTCCTTAATTAACAACGCCGCGATCACCAACTCGGGCGGCAAGTCCGCCGAAGAACTCACGCCCGCCACATGGGACGCCGTGATGAACGTCAACGTGCGCGGCGCGTGGCTGATGAGCGTCGCGTGCCTGCCGCATCTGAAGGAGTCGGGACGCGGCGCGATCGTGAACATCGCATCGGATACGGCGATGTGGGGCGCGCCGAAGCTGCTCGCCTATGTCGCGAGCAAGGGCGCGGTAATCGCGATGACGCGCTCGCTCGCCCGCGAGTTCGGCACGAGCAACGTAACCGTCAACGCGATCGCGCCGGGCCTGACCGAAGTGGAAGCGACCGCGTATGTGCCCGCTGAACGCCACGAGTATTACCTCAAGGGCCGCGCACTGACGCACGCGCAGCTGCCCGACGACGTGAACGGCCCCATGCTGTTCCTGCTCTCGGACGCGGCTCGCTTCGTGACGGGCCAGTTGCTGCCGGTGAACCGCGGCTTCGTGATGAATTGACTTATCGCCCTCAATGAACGTGGAGAAAACAATGGCCGATGCAGACATCGAACGCAAATCGTGGGATCAGCCCGCCGACGTGAACTTCCAGCAATGGATGGACACGCGCGTCGCGCGGCTGGAGACGCGCCGCTACGACTGGGACGCGCTCAAGTTCCAGGCGGATTACGACCCGAAATATCGCCGCGCGCAGATGTGCTATGTCGGCACAGGCGGCACGGGCGTCGCGAAGGACATGAACACGATTCCCGCCCGCCGGCAGCTTCACCTTTTCGACGATGGTGATCCCCGCCGGCGACATCAGGCCGAGTCATATTCATATCAATGTCGAAGAGATCTTCTTCGTGCTGCGCGGAAAGATGAAAGTCATCTGCGAGAAGGACGGGGAGACCTGGGAAGCCGTGCTCGGCGAGCGCGATCTCATCTCCGTGCCGCCGGGCGTGTATCGCACTGAGATCAACATCGGCGAAGAAGACGCGCTCATGTGCGTGATGTTCGGTGCACCGAAACCCATCACGCCGACGTATCCGCCGGATTCGCCGCTCGCCAGGCTCAAGCCTTAATCGAAGACGGCCATGAACGCTCACACGCTCACGCAGTTTCCAGAAGGCGGATCGATACCGCGCTCGGCGTCACGGGTTATCGCACGGCAGGTGCCGAGCATGCGCGCGCCCTGCCCGTCATGCTGCTGCATGGCATCGGCTCGGGCGCGGCGTCATGGGTGCGGCAGCTCGAAGCGCTCGGGGAAACGCGTCGCGTGTTCGCATGGGATGCGCCGGGATATGGCGTGTCGACTCGCGTGGCGGCCGAATCGCCCGCCGCGCTCGATTACGCGAAAGCGCTCGGCGCGTGGCTCGATGCGCTGGCTATCGATCGCTGCGTGCTGGTCGGCCATTCGCTCGGCGCGATCGTGGCCAGCTCCTTCGCGGCGAATGCGCCCGGGTGTGTCGCGGGCTTGCTGCTGATCTCGCCGGCTGCGGGCTACGGCGCCGCATCGAAGGCGGTGCGCGAATCGAAACGCGACGCGCGCCTCACGATGCTCGCCGAACTCGGCCAGCAAGGACTCGCGCGCGAACGCAGCGCGAACATGGTCTCGCAACACGCCGGCGAAGCCGCGCGCGAATGGGTCCGCTGGAACATGGCGCGCATCGTCCCCGGTGGTTACGCGCAAGCGACGCATCTCCTCGCGAATGCGGACCTCGCATCGGACATCGCGCGCTTTCGCGGACGCATGGCGGTCGCGGTGGGCGCGGAAGACGCGATCACGCCGCCGAACGCATGCGAACGCATCGCGCAGGCCGCGCATGTGAGCCTGCATGTGATTCCGCGCGCGGGCCACGCAGGTTACGTCGAATCACCCGCCGCCTACACGGCGCTGATCGACTCGTTTTGCCAGGGCATCGAATGTCAAACGAAAGATGGAGTAATGCAATGACATCCCCCGAGGCCGCTCACGTCAATGAAGGCGACAAGGCCGAACCGACCTACATCGTGCCGGGACTGGAACGGGGTCTCAAGATCCTCACCGAGTTCTCGCCGCGCGAGCCGGTACTCGGTGCGCCCGAACTCTCGCGGCGGCTCGGCATTCCGCGCACGACGGTCTTCCGTCTGCTGCAGACGCTCGAATCGCTCGGTTTCTGGAACGCGCGGACAAGGACCGCAACTATCGCCTGGGCGTCGCCGTGCTGCGGCTCGGCTTCGAGTATCTGAGCTCGCTCGAACTGACCGATCTCGGCCTGCCGATCATCGAAGCCCTGCGCGATACGACCGGTCTCACGAGCCACATCCTGATTCGCGATGGCCGCGATGTCGTGTTCGTCGCGAAGGCGCAGAGCCACGCGCCGATCTTCAGCTCGGTGAAGGTGAACGTCGGCACGCGCCTGCCCGCGCATGCGACTACGCACGGCCACGTCCTGATGGGCGATCTCTCGCTCGACGAACTGCGCGCGCTCTATCCGGAGAAGTATCTGGAGCGCTTCACGAAGTCGACGCCGGAAACCGTCGAGGAACTCTACGAGCGCGTGAAGGAAGACGCCGAGCGCGGCTACGCGACGAGCCAATCTTCGTTCGAGCGCGGCATCTCGGTCGTCACCACGCCGGTGCGCAACGACACGGGACGCATCGTGGCCGTCATCACGACGACGATCCCGCGTCCGGAAATCGACGCCGTGCTGCTCGAATCCGGCCTCATCGACAAGGTGCGCGAAACCGCCGCCGCGCTCTCGATGCGTCTCAACTATCGTCCGGCCGCGCGTGGTTCAGCGTCGAGCCGTTACATGAAGTCTCTGGCGTTGCAATGATTCAAATCGATCTCGCTGGACAGGTCGCGGTCGTCACGGGCGGCTCGTCGGGCATCGGCTTCGCCACCGTGCGCCTGTTCCTGCAGGCAGGCGCATCCGTCGCCATCTGCGGGCGCGACGGCGAACGGCTCGAAGCCGCACAGGCAGCACTGAACGAACAGTTTCCCGATGCGCCACTGCTCGCCGCGCGCTGCGACGTGCTCGATGCTGAACAGGTGAATGCATTCGCCGCGCGTGATGGAATGTTTCGGCCGCATCGACATGTTGGTGAACAATGCGGGACAAGGCCGCGTCTCCACCTTTGCCGACACCACCGACGACGCCTGGCGCGACGAGCTCGAACTGAAGTACTTCAGCATCATCCGGCCGACGCGCGCGCTTCTGCCCATGCTGAAGGACGCACCATCGCCCGCGATCGTCTGCGTGAATTCGCTGCTCGCATTGCAGCCCGAGCCGCACATGGTGGCGACATCGTCCGCGCGCGCCGGCGTCTTGAGCCTCGTGAAATCCCTCACGACGGAACTCGCGCCGCAACGCATCCGCGTGAATTCGATCCTCATCGGCATCGTCGAATCGGGGCAATGGAAGCGGCGGTACCAGAACTACCTGAATGAAAACCCCGAGCCGCGTCAGAGCTGGGAGCAATGGACCGGCGAACTCGCGCGCAGGAAAAACATTCCGCTCGGCCGCTTCGGCTTGCCCGAAGAAGCGGCTCAGGCGCTCTTTTATCTCGCTACACCGCTGTCGTCGTACACGACCGGCAGCCATATCGATGTTTCCGGAGGCTTTGCTCGTCATGTCTGAAAAAACCACGGTCGGCGAACTGATCGCCGCGTTTCTCGAACAATGCGGCGTGCGCACGGCGTTCGGCGTGATCTCGATTCACAACATGCCGATCCTCGATGCGATCGGCCGTCGCGGCAACATCCGCTATGTCGGCGCACGCGGCGAAGCGGGCGCGCTCAACATGGCCGATAGCCTCGCACGCGTATCGGGCGAGCTGGGCGTCGCCTTCACGTCGACGGGCACGGCCGCTGGCAACGCAGCCGGCGCGATGGTCGAAGCTTTGACCGCAGGCACCGCCCTGCTGCATGTCACCGGGCAGATCGAAACCGAATATCTCGATCAGGACCTCGCGTACATCCACGAGGCGCCCGATCAGCTGTCGATGCTGCAATCGATCTCGAAGGCCGCGTATTGCGTACGCACGGTGGAAACCGCGCTGCCGATCATCCGCGAAGCCGTGCGTGTTGCGTTGACGGCGCCGGCCGGTCCGGTGAGCGTCGAGATTCCCATCGATATTCAGGCTGCAGAAATCGAATGACCTGTCGATCTGGCCGCGCCGCATGTCGGCACGCTCACGCACGACAGCCTGCGCGTGAAGCAGCTCGCCGATGCGCTCACAAACGCAAAGCGTCCCCTGCTGTGGCTCGGCGGCGGCACGCGTCATGCGCGCAGTGCGGTCGAACGGCTGGTGAAGCTCGGCTTCGGCGTCGTGATGAGCGTGCAGGGACGCGGCGGCTGCCCGAAGATCACCCGGCGACGCTCGGCGCGTTCAACGTGCATCCGTCCGTCGAGGCGTTCTACAAGACCTGCGACGCGCTTCTCGTCGTCGGCTCGCGCCTGCGCGGCAACGAAACGCTGAAGTACAAGCTCGCGCTGCCGCAGCCGCTCTATCGTATCGACGCCGACGCGCTCACCGACAACCGCGGCTATCGCAACGAACTGTTCGTGCACGGAGACGCATCGGCCGTGCTCGATGAACTCGCGACGCTGCTCGAAGGCCGTATCCGCATCGATCCCACGTTCGCGGGCGATCTCGCCGCCGCGCGCGAAACCGCCGTCGCGGAAGTATCGAAGGGACTAGGCCCGTACAAGCGTCTCGTCGATTCGCTGCAACGCGCCGTGGGCCGCGATTACAACTGGGTGCGCGACGTCACGATCTCGAACAGCACGTGGGGCAATCGCCTGCTGAAGATCTTCAATCCGCGCGCGGGCGTGCATGCGCTCGACGGCGGCATTGGCCAGGGCATGCAGATGGCGATCGGCGCGGCGCTTTCGGGCGCGGCGAAGAAGACTGTCGCGCTCGTCGGTGACGGCGGCTTCATGGTGAACGTCGGCGAGCTCGCAACCGCGGTCCAGGAAAAGGCGAACGTGATGATCGTGCTGATGAACGATCAGTGCTACGGCGTGATCCGCAACATCCAGGACGCGCAGTACGGCGGACGCCGCATGTTCGTCGATCTGCATCAGCCGGATTTCGCGCAGTTCTGCGCGAGCCTCGGCCTGGCGCATCACGTCGCTCGATCAGGCCGATGAAATCGTGCGCGAAGGACTTGCCATCGAAGATCCGGTGCTCGTCGAGGGTGGACATGCTGTCGGTCGGCTCGTTCGCGACCGCATTCGCGGGCCCGCCCGTCAAGAAGGAAGAGCCGAAGGAGCCGGAATATGCGTGATCCTCGACCCATCCGCGATGCGAATCACGCGCTCGACGTCGCGATGATCGGCTTCGGCGCGATCGGACAGGCCGTGTATCGCGCGCTCGACAACGATCCGCGCGTGCGCATCTCGCATGTGATCGTGCCGGAGCGCGATCGCGATGAAGTGCGCTTGATTCTCGGCGGCAGCGTCGATGTCGTGTCGCGCGTCGATGCGCTCGCCAGTCACCAGTTCACGCTGGAATGCGCGGGACATGCGGCGCTCATCGATCACGTCGTGCCGCTGCTCAGGTCGGGCACGGATTGCGCGGTTGCATCGATCGGCGCGCTGTCGGAAGCCGGCTTGCTCGATGCATTGTCGAATGCAGCCGACGAAGGCGCGGCCACGATCACGCTGCTGTCGGGCGCGATCGGCGGCGTCGATGCGCTCGGCGGGCTCGACGACGTGCAGTACACCGGCCGCAAGCCGCCGCTCGGCTGGCTCGGCACGCCCGCGGAAGGCGTGTGCGATCTGAAGTCGCTGACCGAAGAGAAGGTCATCTTCGAAGGCAGCGCGCGCGATGCCGCCCGGCTCTATCCGAAGAACGCGAACGTCGCGGCGACCATCGCGCTCGCGGGCCTCGGCCTCGACGAAACGCGCGTGCGCCCGCCCGCCATTCGACGCCGCCCTTCGTCGTGCCGTAGCTCGTGCCTTCGACGACCACCGTGTCGCTCTGCTGGATCACGTTCAGGTACGCGAGATCGTGTTTGAACTTCGCGACGACCGAACCGAGATCCGCGAAGAGCTTCTCGAAGGCCGCGCGGCCCGTCGCGATGCCCCATTTCGGGAAGTAGACTTCGGCGTGGTCGTCGAAGAGATCGAAGAAGGATTCGCCGCGATCGAGCCGGCGCAGATATTCGAGCGCGATGATCTTGCATTGCTCATCGGTCATGGTGACGGGGTTCATGCTCGTGTCTCCTGATGTTCGGTTCAATGCAGCGTGCGCAGATAGGCGATGATCTTCTGCCGTCTTGCTTCATCGCCTTCGAAATAGGTCATCGCGTTGCCAGGCGCGACGGATTGCGTATCGGTAAGCCAGGCGTCGAGCAGCTTTTCGTCCCAGACCTGGCCCGCAGCGGCCTTCATGCCCGTCGAATACTTGAAGCCCGATTCCGACGCCAGCGGCCTGCCGACGATCCCGAAGAGATTCGGCCCCTGTCCGTTCGGCTCGCCCTTGCCGAAGGTATGGCATACGGCACAGTTGCTGGTCGCGAGCTTCTTGCCGAGCCCGACGGGGTCTTGCTGTGCGTGCGCTGCGCCGCTGGCAAGCACGAGCAGCGTCAATACATTTGCTATCCGAATCATGACTGGCCTCCGTTTGCAGACTGCGCCGCACGATATGCGAACGCGATGATGGGCTCGAGCGTGCCGCCGCGCGCCCAGTAGGCCCGCGCCGACGCGACGCAATTCCCCACGCCGTACAAGCCCTTGATCGGCTCGCCCTGCGTATTGAGCACTTGTCCGTGCGAGTTGGTTTTCGGGCCGCCCTTTGTATCGAGATTCCCCGCGACGATGAGCGCCGCGTAGTACGGCCCTTTCGCGCTCAGCGGATACATCGTCTCGTTCTTCTGATCCGCCCGCCTGGCCGTAGGCCCGTTGAACAGCTTCTCGACGATGCGCTTGCCGCGATGAAAGTCCTGATCCACGCCCCCCGTCTTGGCGAAGCCGTTGAAGCGCTTGATGGTCGCGTCGAGGTTGGGCAGGAAGGCGTCGGAGAGATTGGCGTCGCCCAATGCGCTTTTGTATTTCGCTATGCGTTCGCGGATCGCGGTCGCGAGCTCGGCGAGCGTATTGCCGCTCAGCACGTGCCGGTCGTTCGATCCCTTCGGCACGATCAGGCTGCCGTAGTCGTCGCTCGCGCAGTGGTCCTACGCCTGCTAGTCCCAGATGGAAATGAGCGTGAGATTCGGATACTCGCCCTTCGCGCCGTCCCATTGCGAGAACGTCGCGCAGACTTCGTTGTACGCGAGCTTCTCGTTGACGACTCGCTTGCCGTACTTGTTCACGTAGAGCATGGAGTCGCCGGTCGGCGTGAAGATACCGGAGAGCGAGCCGTCCTTCGCGATCGCCTTGTCGAGCGAGATCGGCGCCATCCACGAATAGTTCATGTTGCGCAGCTGCACGTCGAGCGCGCTCGAGATGCGCACGAAGTCGCCTTCGTTGGTCGGCGCGGCGCATCCGCCGTAGACCGCGCCATGCAGGAAGTTCTTGCGCAGCTCGGGATCGTGCGTGAAGCCGCCCGTCGCGAACATCACCGCCTTCTTCGCGCGTGCCCGGAAGAGCGTGCCCTCTTCCGTCATCGCCTCGACGCCGATCACCGCGCCCGATTCATCGACGAGGACCTTCTGCACGCGATAACCGGTCTTGATGTCGATGCCGTCGCGACGTGCCGCCGCGCTCATCGTGCGGATCGCGACACGCCCGCCGTCCGACATGCTCGGCAAGCTCTCCTTCGGGAACAGCACGCGGCCGCGCGGCGCCTTGTCTTCCGGCAGCTCGGCCCAATAGTCGGGTACCGTTGCCTCATGGCGATACACCAGCGCGCCCTTGCTCGCGAGCAATTCGGCAGCGGGCGACGCGCTGTCGTAGATGGCCTCGCACATCTCGTACTCCCAGTCGGAGAGACCGAGCTTCGGCTGCGACGGGTCGTATTGCTCGGGACGCGAAAGCCGTGCGACATAGCGCATGTAATCCGGCTTGGGATCGGCGATGCCCGCGCGGCGCATCGGCTCGTTGTTAGGCACCCAGTACCAGAACGCCGCTTTCGCAGCCGTGCCGCCGACGCTGCCCGCCTTCTCGAGAATCGCGACCCGATTGCCGAGCCAGCGGGAGAAAAGCGCGCACGGCAAGCCGCCACCACCGCCGCCGCACACGACGATGTCGTACTCGGCATCGAACTTGATATCGCTCGCGGCGCGCGCGGTAAGGGACACCGCGCCGAATGCGGCAGCGGCGGTGCCCGCTCCGGCAGCCTTGATGAAGCTGCGCCGCGACGCAGCGGTCAGTGTGTTGGTATCGCTCATGTTCGTCTCCATCGTTTGCCTTTGAATGTGCTCACCAGTAGTGCCACGCCTGCACGAGAATCCCGTTGGTAAGCGCGGTGTTGCGCCCCGAAACCGAGTGCTGGTACTGGATCGAAAGCTGGTCGTACATCTTCTGGTGCAGGAACGGCAGGCTGTTCGGCTTGAACTGGAACAGCACGCCGAGTCCCACGGTCAATTCGCGGCTCGCGCTGTTCGCGACCGGCATCGATGCGGTCTGGTTGAACGTGCCGCCGCTCGTCTGATAGTCGAAGCCGACGAAGGGAATCGCGAACGGGTTGTCGGGCGGCGAGATGCTGTAGCCGATGCGCAGATTCAGATGGAACGTGCTGCCCGGGCTCAGGTCGTCGTGGCCGGAATGCAGCGTGCGTCCGCGCAGGATTCCGCCGACGAGCAGGTCCACGTTCACATGGCCGTACCAGTCGTCGTAGAAGATGGACGGCCAGAAGGACCATGTATTCGTCGATACGTCGTTCTGCCCAATCGGCACCTGTACGTAGGCCTGAAGCCCGAGGGTCGTCGCGGGTGCGGGGTTGTACCAGACGAGGCTGCCGATCAACGGATCGCCGATGCCGCTGGCCGAGAATTGCGAGCCCTGCGTGCGAATCACGGGAACCATGATGCTGGCGTTGAAGCCGACGTGCGGCAACGAGGGCAGCTTCCAGTAGTGAATGAACGTCGAGAGGCCGACGAAGGTGTTCGTGCCCGATCCCGCGACCTGATTGCCGTGCGCGTCGAATGCACGGCTGTCGTGATTCCATTCGAGGTTCTGGCCGAAGGAATCGTAGGTGCCCTCGAAGTCGCTGCTGAATTGCCAGGTTTGCGGTCGATCCGTCGCGAAGGGAATGCCCGCGGCCTGCGCCGTCATCGAGCATGCCGCGCCAAACATGGCGAGCGCGCATGCCCGGCGTTTTCGAATCGTCTGTCTTGGGTGCCGCCTGTGCATCGTCGTCTCCGGTCGTTCGTGTCGTATGAGCGAACGTTACGAAGACGCGGGCGGCGGGTCTTTCACGTATTGCGGATTACAGATTCCGGGCGGATCGGCGTGCGGCTGGGGTAAACACCAGGGCGAGATCGACGCACGCGGCGTTCGCGAACGGCGACCCATCGGGCGTGCAAGGCGGCTCGCGGCGCATCTATACTCGCGTGAGCAGCGGCCAGGTCAGAACGCCGCGCAAATAACCGATATCTCGGAGACAAAGCACATGAGCGCATCCGCCGCGCCGGCTGCGGCCACCCGCATCGATCGCTTCAGCGCGGTCGCGGGCGTGCCCGGACTCGAATACTGCATCTCGGGTTCGCGCCCGTATTCGCTGGAAATGAACAATTCGTCGGACATGATTTGCCTGCTGCTCGGCACGATCGAATCGCACACGCGCTACGACGACAGCCCCGCCGCGCCCTTCACGTTTCGCACCGAAACGGCCGCGTATCATCCGCGCGGCGAAAGCATGCGCATCGACGCGCACGACGTGCGGCACGGCTTCATCGCGTTTCGCTATTCGGATGCGTTCGTGAACCGAATCGCGGAGCGCGGCGCCGAGCCGTCGCGGCGCGCGGGCAGCTGGAGCAATCTCGGGGCCGATTCCATCCGGCATCTCGTGCGCTATGGACGGCAAAAGGCGCACGCACAATCGCGCGCGGCCGATCCGTGGGAACTGCAGTGCGTCGCGACGCTCGCGTGGATCGAAACGACGCGGCAGCTCGGACACATGCCACGGGCGCGCAAGTCCGCCTTGACGGACGCCGGCTTCGCGCGGCTCGAGGCATATGTCGTGGACCATATCGATCAAGGCCTTTCCTGCGCCGATATCGCCGCCGCGCTCGATCTGCCCGTACGCGCCGTCTTCGATGGCGTGAAGGCGCGCACCGGGCAATCGCTGTATCGCTACGTGCTGGAGAAGCGCATCGACACGGCCGTGTACATGCTGCGTTCGAGCGATGCGCCGCTCGTCGAGGTGGCCGCCGCATGCGGGTTTTCATCGCAGCAGCATATGACGGCGCTTTTTTCCGGGCGTGTCGGCGTCACGCCGCTGCGCTACCGGAACGGCGCGGCATAGGGCAGGACAAGAGACAACATGGACCTCTTCATGTCGATGGAGGCGTTCGTCCGCGCGGCCGAAGCGCAGAGCTTCACGAGCGCGGCGCGGCAGCTCGGCGTCGCGAAATCGGTTGTCACGTCGCGCGTGAAGCAGCTCGAGGAACTCTTCGGCGTCGCGCTGTTTCATCGCTCGACGCGCGCAGTGCGTCTGTCGGAAGTCGGCGAATCGTACTATCGCGACTGCCTGATGCTCGTCTCCAAGGTAGGCGAACTGTCGGGGCGCGCGAGCGCCGAAACCCAATCGCTCTCGGGCACGCTCAGCGTCCATGTGCTGCCGGGCTTCGCACTGGGGCACTTCTCGCAGGCACTCATCGCGTTTCGCGAGACGCATCCGCGCATCGAGTTCGTCGTCACGGTGAACGATCGCGTCATCGATCCCGTTCAGGAAGGCTTCGATCTCGCGTTGCAGATCTATCCGCCCGCGTCGAATCTGCTGGTCGAGCGCAAGCTCTTTCCCGTGCGCGGCGTGTTGTGCGCGACGCCCGAGTATCTGAAGGAAGAGCCGCCCATCGAGACACCGCTGGATCTCCTGCGCCACGATTTCGCGCGTTACGCGCACTATCCGTGGGGCGACAACTGGCCGCTCATGAAGGGCAACGAGTGCTACGAGATCGCGCTCAACCCGGTGCTGAAGACCAACAGCGTGCATCTGCTGCTCGAATTCGCGCGCGCGGGCGCGGGCGTCGTCTATCTGCCGACGATGGTCGCCGCCGGCGATCTGCTTGAACGCCGGCTCGTGCGCGTGCTGCCCGACTATGCGGCGCCGACGCTATGGCTGTCGGCGGTGTATCCGACTTCGCATCGTTCGACGACCAAGGTGAAGGCCTTCGTCGACTTCCTGCGCGAGCGCTATCTGAGCGAGCCGCAATGGGACAAGGCGCTCGGCATCGCCCCGCCCGACGACGAGGAACGTAATGTCGACGAGGAGCTCGGCGACACGTAAGACGGGCTAGACAATGTAGAGCCACCCGAGCAGCGTGACGATGGAAAAGAGCGTCGTCATCGAGATGACTGCGCCCAGCACCGACTTTTCGACGTCGTATTCGACGGCCAGCACATAGGCGCTTTTCGCCGTCGGCACCGCGGCGCACACGACTGCCGCGATGATCGCCGTGCGGTCCAGCCTTGCCGCGAGGCAAAGCGCGTAGACGACGAGCGGCATGACGGCCAGCTTGAGCACCGTCAGCAGCGCATAGACATTCAGGCGCTCGCGCAGCTCGCTCAACGTGAGGTCGAGCCCGATGGCAAACAGCGCGCAAGGCGTCAACGCCTCGCCGAGTATCGTCAGGAACGACGCGAGCGGCCCCGGCAAGTGCAGTCCGAGAACGGACCAGAAGAGTCCGCAGATCGTCGCGAGGATGACGGGATTGGTCGCGATCTGCCGGATCAGCGCGCCTGCGTGGATCTTGCGCGAGGCGTCGAATCGGTCGATCTCCAGCAGCACGACCAGCAGCGGAAACATGACTCCGCCGACGAACACCGTCGCGACCGCTGCCGCGAGCACGCCCGGCTTGCCATACAGCGTCTTCAGGATGGGCAGCGCGACGAAACCGGTGTTGGTCATCGAGACGGCAGCGGCGAGCATCGCGCTCTTGCCCGCGCTCGCACGGCGCGCGGTACGCTCGAAGATCAGCACGGCCGCGAAGCAGATCATCGAGCCGCCGCCGAACGCGGCGAGAAAGCGCCAGTCGAGCAGCGAATGGAGCGTCTCGTCGGCAATCATCAGGAAAACCAGCGCGGGCATCGCGATGTAATACGCGAAGCGCATGAGCGAGGCAGCCAGTTCTCGCGGCATGTAGCCGGAAACGCCCGCGAGCCATCCCGTCAGGATGATCGCGAAGATCGGCAGGATCATGCCGGCGAGATGCATGGCGGACTCCGATTTTCTTGGCGCGCGCACGAGCGGACGCCTGTCCGTGATTGGGCACCATTATCGGAGAAAAGCTTCGCGCGACGTGCGTATCTGCGCAGGCGCGCGCGGTTCAACGCGATTTCAGCAGCGCACGCGCTTCCTCGCTGGTCAGCACGCCGCGGTCCTTGCGATTCGCGGCGCTCGCGGCATAGACATCCTTGCGCGCATGGGTGATGCCGAGCGGCGAGAAGCCATTGGCCGGATTGAACGCGAGCTGGTTGATGCGCGCCTCGTCCTCGCCCGACGGCGCCGAGGCGATCTCCAGCTCGCCGACCGTCACGACATCCGCCTTCCACTCGATCGAGGCATCGTTGATGGGCGTCGAATTTTCATCGACGAAGAGCTGCACGCCCAGCCGCCACTTCACCGGCCCATCCTTCAGGCGGTTGAGCAGGTCGGCGCGAAGATAGTCGTCGGCATGGCGATCGGCGTCGGTTCCGGGTTCCGTCGTTTCGTGTGGATGAAGCGAATACTTGATCGCGGCCTGCCCCAGTTGAACGACGGAGCCCCAGTAGTGTTCCGTCGTCACGCTGTCGACGTAATGCAGCTTGGTTTCCTCGAGCAGAATCTTGAGAACGCGCAGGCCCTCGATAAGACCGAGCTTTTCGGTTATCAGCTCGCGCAGACCCGTCGTAAGGCCGCTCTTCGGACCTTCGGCGAGCGACGCGACGATAATGTCCGCGACCGCCATGAACTGCACCGCGTTGCGCGCGTGGGAGCGGCCGCCCTCGTTCGTCATGAGGAGATCGGTTTCGACGTCCTGGTCCGTGAAAAACTTGATCGCGATGCCACGCACATCCGATGCCGTGTCGGCCTGCGGGCACGGTTGCCCGTTGGAGATGCGGCAGGAGACGCGATACGACGCGTTACTTCTCGCGAACGGGCCGAGCCGTGCAGACTCGGGAATTTCGTTTGCAATACGAAGCGTCGCGAACGCGCCGAGCACCTGCTTTTGATGCTGCGCGCGATCGACCTGGCCGTTCAACCCCGTGTGACTGCTGTTCGCGAGTCTTGCCTGTTGCGCGCCGATGGCGGCGACGAGCTGCGCGAGCGTCGCTTCGTCGTCGGGCGAGTCGGTCCATCCGGTTCCGTCGCTGCCTGAATGAGTGAAGCCCATGATTAACCTCCGTTCGCGCGTCGTTCGAAGACCGCGCCATTGAAGTCTAGTTGTGTTCTCGAAGATGCAAAGCGATCGTTGACCGAGCCTCAATCGCGACGCGGAAGCGCGCCGGCGGGGATGCTGCCGTCGGCGCGTCCGGCGAAGTATCGATAGATGGCGTCGATGCGATCCTCGATCAACGGATTGCCGCGATACGCGGGCATGCCCATCGGCGGGTTGCCGTCGAGCACCGCGGCAATGAAGCGTTCACGGGTCTGCGTGCCCGCCGCACCGACGATCGACGGCGCGGCGAGTCCTTCGTGATCCTTGCCGTGGCAACGCGCGCAGTCGGCGGTACGCACCGCGCGCCAGGCATCGGCGAGCGATGCGTCGGCGGCGGACGCGGAAGCCTCGGCGTGCGCCGCGAGACAGACGCAGAGCACGCCAGCCGCGAGACCCGAGGACGCTCGTCGCATCACACTGCCCCGCGCGTTCGTTCAATGATTGCGACCGGAAAGCCGGCCGACGAACTTCCAGCCCTGATCGCGCACCCACACGTAAGTGAAACCCGTGGGCCCATCGATGAAGACGGTCATCGGCCACTCGGCGGCGGACGCCTCCTTTTGCGGTTCCGCCGAGGTGGGCGTGATCCGCGCTTCGTCCGCCTTGAGACGCGCGTCCCGATCGTCGAGGCGCCAGCTGTCTTCATCGACGTAAGTCAGGCTCGACGTACCGCCCGCCGGCGTTTTCACGGTCAGCGTGAGCGGACCGTTACTGACGCCGATCGGCTGTATATCGGCATTGTCCGCGCCGGTGGCGGCCACGCTGATCCGGCATGCCGCGCCGAGCGCGAGGAGCGTGATGCCGAGGAATATCGAGCGCTTCGTTTGATGGCGATTCATTTGGGGTACCTCCTTGCTGGCCGTCTCACGGCGGCCGTCGATATCTGCTGCCACGGCGTCCGGACGGCCGCATGCCTCATCGCAAGCTGCCGCGCGGCGCCGCATCGAACTTCCGGTCATTCCATTTCGATCACCCGGATGGCTTCATGCACGCCTCCATGAACGGAATGTCACCACGCAGGCGCATCGGCTCCTGTCCTGTCATGCAGAAAAGAGGATTGCCTCGACGAATGTGAGGCCAAGAGATCCGCAAGCGCTGGCGTTAAGTGTTCGCTACCAGTTCAGGAGCGTCGCGCATGCCGCGCGTTTTTAGCCGGTTGCCGCAGATGAGTGTTTGTCGTGTGGAGACACCGCCACGCGTGGCCGCCATCGGCCGTCTTTTGATGGCCTTTACTATCGGCCGAACGGTCGTTGGAAAAAACCAGGCATTCGAAGGGAAGTCACCCCGCGATCGGGGGACTGCGCAAGAGAGGGGCAAGTCATCCGGAGATCGATCCGGCCCGACGATAAATCTGGAAGACGAACGATTCAGATGTTGGATCGAAGGCGTCCCCGTCGCCCTCGTCACTTCCATCGGCAACAACCGCGTCACTGGCTGGTGTAGATGTTGCAGCTCAATCCGATCACGCAGGCCTGGCTCGTGCCGGGCGCCCACGTGTCGCGCGAAGCGCTGCCAGACTTGCTCATCGACGTCGCGCCGCCATAGCTGGTATCGGCCTTGGCGCCGTCCTGCGCGCTTTGCTGTGTGGCGCTGCTCTGCGCCGGAGACATCTGCATATCCTGGGCTTGCGCGATCGCGCTCATCGCGAAGAGTCCGGCAGCCGTTGCTGTATATAGAAGGGTTGCTCTCATCGCCGTCACCTCTCTGAATCGATTCATTACGCTAAGGAGTGCAAGCTGGCGACGGGCTTGCATGTGGACGCATGCCGGGCCACGTTGACGGCGCTTTGCGGGCGCCTTCGGGCTTCTGATAAAACTCGATAACCGGGTTATGCGCGGCTCGATCGGGTGCAAGGACCGGTTCGCCGCACAGGAGCCTTTCAGCTCCGAAAGCGCAACCATGAAGGACGCACTCACAAGCTATACCGTCGGCGCGAAAAGTAAATTCCCGATCTGCACGATCCTTTGCCGGCGCGCACGGCGGCGGTGTCGCGAGCGCGCTCGCTTAAGCGGGCTATACATCGTGAGGAGGCGAAATCCCGGCCAGCGGGCGCGTCATCGGTTTTGCTATATTAGTCTACCCGCCCGGGAGTTTCTGGCAATGCGTGTCGGTCGACCTGTCAAACCTCTTCCTCATCCAAACTGCGACTATTGCGGCGCGCCGGCGACGCTGGCTCGCGCCGGCGACGAAGCCTATCCGTATCGCGACGACCACGGTCCGCTCTGGATCTGCGTGCCGTGTCAGGCCTGGATCGGCACGTTCGCGCGCAGCACCCGCAACGTCCCGCTCGGCCGGCTCGCCGATGCGCATCTGCGCGAATTGAAAGCAAAGCTGCACGCGGCGCTCGAGCCGCTCGTGCAGGCCAAGGTGCGCCGCGACGGCTGCAACGTCTTCGAGGCGCGGTCCAAGGGAATGAAGTGGCTGGCGCAGGCGATCGGCGTCGATCCGGAGAAGTGCAGCATCCACACGCTGGATGCGGACGAGTGCGAGCGCGCGATTGCCGTCGTCGAAGATTTCGGGCAATCGCGCGAGCATCACCCTTCAGATTCGGCGGCGGACGATCGTTAACCTGGGAAGGTCAACCATCGATCCACGCATGTCACGCACCATTCCCTTCCAGCGCTCGTCGCAAGCGACGCGCGCGCGGCTCAGCAAGGCGCAGCTGCTCCCCATTCCGCGCGCGGTGGCGGACGAACTCGCGCTGGGCGCGCATATGTCGCTGGCCGCGTTACGTTCGGGTTCGACCGACATCGCGCCCGCGCAGCACATCACCGAAGCGATGCTTCTGGCCAAGTTTCTCGCCGAAGCGGGACACGGCAACTTCGCGCATGAAGAGCTGATTCTCGCGGATCAGACGATGGCCGCCGTATTCGACGCCGGCCGGACGTCGGGCATTTGGGCGCTCCTACCGGAAGACTTCGAGCGACTTGCAGCGATCGTCTCGCTCTACGATCATCAGTTGCGGCGGGCGACGCTCGGCGCACTCTCCGCCGCCAGCGAGCGGCTGGAGCGATTCAAGGCCGGCGAGGCTTATCAGCCGATGCATGCGAGGAAGGCCGCCCCGCTTTGATCTGGGCGCTTGCGCGTCGGAACGTTCCGGGCAGTTTGCACCATGACGTTGCGGCTGCTTTCCGGCGCGATGTCCCGCACCGCGGGGCCTGGCCGAGGAAAGTTCTGATTGGTCTTGATTCTGGCCATGCCCGTAGGCGAGTCAGTTCGTCGCTCGGGGACGGACCTGTTGGTCAGAATCACACCGATTGTCGTGTGGCTGCCCGGCCGAGAGACCGTCTTCAGGCACGCGATGCTGCGCTACGCGTGGACCCGTTCCGTACGCGTAACGAGTGCGTGCCTCGCGCGTAGCAGCGAGATGCGCAGCAGCGGTTCCCCCGTATCGACGTTGTGCGTACGTTTAGTCCGCGACGAATTCGACATTCCCGCGCCTCCGGGCAGTTAAGGAACCTCTGCCAAACTCCCGATCCTGGCACCTGATTGGACTATCCTGGAAAGAAGAGAAATTCAAGGACATCTTCGATGACACAACTTGGTCTTGGTCTGGATCTTTCAACGAAACGTACTCGCAACCGGGAATTTCTTGATGAGATGAGGCGCGTCGCGCCCTGGTCGAGATTGATTGCGTTAATCGAACCGCACTATCCGAAGGGAAAGACCGGGCGGCCACCGTTCCCAATCGCCACGATGCTGCGGATCCATTTCATGCAACAGTGGTTTGGTCTGTCGGACCCGGCGATGGAAGAGGCGCTTTACGACGTACCGCTGTATCGGGATTTTGCGGGACTGGA
>LFJH01000036.1 GCA_001189335.2 Candidatus Paraburkholderia schumanniana | reverse complement strand
AAATACTGCGCAGATCACAACGCTGTTTGCGCTGGGCAATTTGTGGATGGCACGCAAGGCCTTGCGAAGCGCTTGAAATGCTTGAAGCGCTTGAGGATCGAAACGCGAGACTCAGAAAACGAGGCCGTCACGGTTCAAAAGTTGACTAATCACCCGCAGGCCATCGTCGCGATCGATACGATGCGAAGCGTAAAACGTCAGCGCTCTGAAATCGAGTTGTGCAGAGGTTCCTTAGTTCCGCGACGCCTAACGCGTGTAAAAAGCGGCATGCAAAAAAAGCGGCACGCTCCGGCTGGAGCCGCGCCGCTCTGACTGTGCCGGTCAGACAGGCGTCAGTCAGGACCGCTCCGCGCCGGGATCGGCGTCCTCGTCCGGCAGGCTGCGCGTTTCGTCTTCGACCTCGTCGGGAAGGATGTCGGCGTCGGGCGCCAGATTATTGTCGCCGTCCGCCGATGCCGCCTCGCCCGTGCCGGAACGGTCCGTGTCGCTGTCGAGTTCGGCGTCCGACTGGCCGAGCGTGTGCGCGTCCAGTTCGTCCTCGATCTCGCCCGGATAGCGCTTTTCGCCCTGCACGTCCGAACCGCTGTCCGACGAGTCGCTCGGGCCGAGCGCGCCCGTTCCGTGTCCCTTGCCGTATTCCGCGCCGTCGTCTTCGGGCGGGTTCAATGTGCTTCCGTTCATCATGATCTCCCTGATTCGTGTCCATCAAGAACCCGCAAGGAGCGTTCCGCACACACTGCGCGACGAGCATAAAAAAACCCGCGCTTCATTCGAAGCGCGGGTCGCGTTGCAACGACGGGCCTCTGCCCGGATTCAGGCCTTCGCGGCCGGCCGCCGGGCTTCCGTTGCGTCCTGCCTCACCGTCTTGACGGTCTTTTCCGTCACCGATGTCGCCGCCGCGACGCTGCGCAAGTCCGACAGGAAAGAGTCCCGCCAGACCGAAAGATTGTTCTCGCGCAGCGGCGCCATCATGTCGGCGTGACGGGCCTGCCGTTCGGCGAGCGGCATCGACAATGCACGCTCCAGCGCCTCGGACATCTGCGACAGATCGAACGGATTCACGACGAGCGCGCCCGGCAGCTGATCCGCCGCTCCCGCGAACTGTGACAGCACCAGCGCGCCCGGATCGGCGGGATCCTGCGACGCGACATATTCCTTTGCCACGAGGTTCATGCCGTCGCGCAGGGGCGTCACATAGCCGACCTGCGAGAGGCGGAACAGCGCCATCAGCAGATTGCGCTCGTACTTGCGGTTGAGATACTGGATCGGCGTCCAGTCGAGTTGCGCGAAGCGGCCGTTGATGCGCCCGGCCTCGCCCTCCAGATTCTGGCGGATGCGCTGATAGGTCTGCACGTCGGAGCGCGTCGGCGGCGCGATCTGCACCAGCGACACGCGGCCATGCCAGCCGGGCGCGTTCAGCAAGAGCCGCTCAAATGCCTGGAAGCGCTCGACGAGCCCCTTCGAGTAATCGAGGCGGTCGACGCTCATGATCAGCTTGCGCCCGCGCATGCTGTCGCGCAGTGCCTTCACCTGCTTGCGGTTGGAGAACTGCCCGGCGGCCTGGGCGATGGCGTCCGGGTAGATGCCGATGGGATACGCGCCCACCTTGAGCATGCGGCCGAAGGCCTGCAGCATGCCGTCGTCGTCATTGAAGTGGCCGCGGCCGGTCCGCTCCACATAATCGATGAACGACTGCTTGTCGGCTTCCGTCTGGAAGCCGACGACGTCGTACTGGCACATCGCCGCGATCAGCTCCTCGTGCGGTGGCACCGTGCGCATCATCTCCGGCACCGGAAACGGGATGTGCAGGAAGAAGCCGATCGGATTCGCGACACCGAGCTTTCTGAGCTCGTGCGCGAACGGCAGCATGTGATAGTCGTGCACCCAGATGATGTCATCGGGCTTGAGAAGCGTCTTGAGCTTCGCGGCGAGGCTCGCGTTGACGCGCATGTACCCCGCGTATTCCTCGCGATCGAAGCGCGAGAGGTCGTTGCGATAGTGAAAGGTCGGCCACAGCGTGGCGTTCGAAAAGCCTCGGTAGTACTGGTCGTAATCGCGGCGCGTCAGCCCGACGGTCGCGTAGGTCACCTTGCCGCCCTTCTCCACGACGGGAGCGGTCGCCTCGCCGACGATCTCGCCGCTCCACCCGAACCACACGCCCCCAGTCTCCTTGAGCGCGTCCAGAACGCCGATCGCGAGGCCGCCCGCGCTGGGCTTGCCTTCCTGGATCGGCGCGACGCGATTTGATATCACGATCAATCTGCTCATTACGGTATTACCTCATCAGTTGTCGTTGCATGCTCGAATTGGCCAAGGAGGGCAAGCAAGAATTGTGCCGTTCTGCGGTTTCCGTAAATAAAAATTAGTGCGAAACAATGACCAACGAACGAAAACACGCGGCGCTCACGCGCCGCGTAGAAAAATTCTTGTTCTCCGTCGCCGGGTCGCAGGCCCACGGGACTCACGAGTCCTGCTCGGATCCGAGGTCGCGCTGGTAGTCGATCCCCTCGCGACGCACGCCGCCCTGGTTGTGCTCGCCATCCGGCGAAACGCCAGGCGCGGGGCGGTTCTGACCCGCTGGATCGTGCTCCGCGGGCGGCGCGGACGCACCTTGCGCGCCGGCTGCCTTGGCCGCCTCGGCGCGTGCTTCGCGCTTGGAAGAGTGACGCGCAGAGCGTCGAAGTGCGGGATGCCTCATGATGCCTCCAAGGAAGAAGGCCGTCGCGATAGTGACGTCGGCGGCGTGGGACCCGTTGCGCTCGATCAGCGCAGCTTCAGAAAAAAACGACCGGCGACAATACGCGTCGCCGGTCATTGTTGCGTCGTCCGTTGTAATCCCTACGTTCGGGATGGAAACTTATTCAAACCTTGCACGAATTCAGGGCATCGTCCGACATGGTCCAGCTTTCTTCACCGCTTCCCGCATCAACCCACGTGCGGGGTATCATCAACCCACGTGCGGGGTATCGTTCGGCCCCGGCGGCGGATCGCCGATCGGCTGCGACGGAGGCTCCGGTGGCTCGCGCGTCGGATCCGGATTCGTGT
Organism: Candidatus Paraburkholderia schumanniana; assembly: GCA_001189335.2. Classification (GTDB taxonomy): domain Bacteria; phylum Pseudomonadota; class Gammaproteobacteria; order Burkholderiales; family Burkholderiaceae; genus Caballeronia; species Caballeronia schumanniana. The sequence goes on along the minus strand of LFJH01000036.1, from coordinate 14,705 downwards.
CGGGCGGAATCGGAGTCGGCGGCTGGTCGGGCGGCGTTACCGGCGGGTCCGGCGGCTGCAGCGTCTGCGCTTCGATACGAGCACCTGCGGAGGCGGAATCGGACATGACGGGCTCCTTGCGGTCTTGTGATGTCGCTTCCCTCACCCGCCGCGCTTCGCGTCATGCGGATGTCACTTCGGAGGCGTCATCTGGCGGGCAGCAAGGGGCATGCCCCTGGAATCCTTCCGTCTTGCTTCGTCCTGTCCCATTATCGGCGTAGAAAACGCGCCTACCAATGAAAAACGCCTGCGCTTTTGCAAGCAGCAGGCGTCGATTTGTCTAAAGATACGCGAAGTTCAGCGATTTTCGCTGTCGGGCTCGCTCACTTCGCCACCGTCTCCGACAGCCGCCTTGCTCGTGTCCTCGCCGTACTCGACGAGCCGGTTGTAGAGCGTTTTCAGGCTGATGCCCAGGATTTCCGCCGCGCGCGTCTTCACGCCGCCGCACTGGTCGAGCGTCGCGAGAATGAGTTGCCGGTCCGCCTGCGCGAGCGATGTCCCGAAGGGAATCGTCACGGCCGTGCCCACCGACGGCTTAGACAGCGAGATCTGCAGCGGCACGGTCGCGGTGCTGTCCGAGTCGGACGCCGACATGATGTACGCACGCTGCACGTAATTCTTCAGCTCGCGTACATTGCCGGGCCAGTTGTACGACCCGAGCATCTCGCGCACGGCGGACGGAAACGCCTTCTTCGTGCTGTAGCGGTTGTTCAGCTCATCGAGGAACGCCTGCGCAAGCAGCTCCACGTCCTTGCCGCGCTCGCGCAGCGGCGGCAGATTGATGGGGAACACGTTCAGACGGTGATAGAGATCGAGGCGCAGCTTGCCTTCCATCACTGCCTGCTCCGGATCGCGGTTCGTCGCCGCGATCAGGCGCACGTCCGTCTCGATTTCCTTCGTCGTGCCGACCCGCATGAACATGCCGGTCTCCAGCACGCGCAGGAGCTTCACCTGGAGCTCGATCGGCATTTCGGTGATTTCGTCGAGAAACAGCGTGCCGCCGTTCGCGCGCTCGAAATAGCCCTTGTGCTGGCGATCCGCGCCCGTGAACGAGCCGCGCTCGTGCCCGAACATCTCCGATTCGATCAGGTTCGGCGAAATCGCGCCGCAGTTCACCGCGATGAACGAATGCTTGCGGCGCAGGCTGAGCTCGTGCAGGGTCTGCGCGGCGACTTCCTTGCCGGTGCCCGATTCGCCGATCAGCAATACGGATGCAGCCGTCGGCGCCACGCGGCCGATCTGGTCGTAGACCGTCTGCATTGCGGGCGAATTGCCGAGCATGAGACCGAAGCGGCCCATGCGGCGCAGTTCGCCGCGCAGCGTGCCGATCTCGGCCTTCAGGTCGCCGGGGCGCGGCAGGCGCGAGAGAATCGCCTTCACGCGCTGCATGTTGATCGGTTTCACCAGATAATCGGCCGCACCCATCTTGAGCGCACTGACGGCGGATTCAACCGTCGCATGGCCGGTGATGACGATCACCTCGACACCCGAGCGCGGGTCCAGATCCTCAAACAGATCGACGCCCGTGCCGTCGGGCAGTTTGAGATCGGTGAAAACGACATCCGGGGTCTGCCGCACGAGTTGGATGCGCGCCTCGCGCAAATCGCTGGCTGTGGCTGTCGTCAGTCCGTCCTTACCGATGGTGGCGGCTAGCGCCTCGCGGGTACTGGGATCGTCATCGACAATCAATACGTGTGGCATTGCGTCTCGAATTCTTCCAAAGCGTTTCAAGGATCACACGCCTGAGGGCGGCGTGCTCGTCTCCGTGCGGTCAGCGCCGCCCGGGCCGGTGCGATTCGCGGCTATGTCGATCGGAAGTGTCGGCGGGCCGTCGAAATCGCGAAAATGCAATCATTACCGATGCTCCGCACACCTGGCCTGAAACCGCCGCAAGTTTTCCATTTACGCAACTTATGGCAGGGTTTCAGTGATTATAAGCGTTTATCAAGATGAGAACGCACGCCGGCAAGGCGTGCGTTTCATGGATAGCATGGCCAAAAACACCGGTCGAGCGCGACCTTCGGCTCGCGGCGCAGGCCGAGTCGCCTGCCGGTTCAGCTGCGCGGGAAATGCCACGCGTCCGGCGTGCCGCCAGCCTCGTCGTGCCCATTGACGGCTTGCGCGCGCGTGCCCGTGGTGGCGGGCGTCAGCACCTTGCCGCCCTCTTCTTCCCAGCGGCTCAAGTCACGCGCCGTGCGCCGTCCGGCGGCGTCCCGCGACTACACCCACTTCCAGGCGAGCACGCTGCCGACTGCGAAGAGCGCGCCGAAGATTCCGATCCTAGGCCGTGCCATGTGTTCTCTCCCATCGCGATGAAAATTCGATGCCGCCGCCGAAACGGCGACCGATTGTGGTTTGCCGCAAGCAAGGCAAAAATCAGCGGGAAACGAGAAGACCCAGCAGAAAGCCGACGCCGGCCGCGATGCCGATCGACTGCCACGGATTGTCCTTCACGTACTTTTCCGTGCAGTCGACACCGCGCGATAGCGGCTCTGCGCACTGGCCTGCGCGTCTTCGAGCGCGACGCGGGCCGAATCGACATGCTCGCGTAGCCGGGTGCGCAACGCGTCGACACCCTCGCCCGGCAACGACGCCGACAGCCGCAGCAACTCTTCCGAGTCGTTGAGCAGTACCTTGATGTCTTCGATGATCTTTTGCTTGCCCAACGCAAGCTGGGCTGTCGTCTGACTCATGTAGTGAGATCCTCGCCTAAGTGGGTCCATGCGTGCGCAGCGATATGTCTGGCGCAGTCGCGTCCGTATCGTCAGTGTGTCTTGGCAACGGGTACGGCGAGGCGCTCGTCTGTCGCGAGGCGCGCGCAGGCTGCGCACGACGCCGCTTGCGACGAGCGCGCCGCCCATCGTGCCGAACACGAGGCTCGTCACGTTCGCGGCGCGTGCAAGTGCGGCCGTACCCGCCGCATAGCCTAGCACCGCGCACATGAGCGCGGTCACCAATGCAACCGCTGCCCAGTGATAGATGTCGATCGGCTCCCCCGCGGCGAGTTCCTGCCGATTGCCCCGCGACCCGCGCCCGTGCGGCGTGCGGGGACCTTGCGCGGGCTTCGTACGCTCATGCGCGGTTGCGTCCAATTCGGAGAAATGTTCCATGATGCCTTTGCCTCTCGCCCGCCCTCCTGCCTGCGGCATCGATGCCGGGCTCGCCGGTCGCGCTTTCGAATATGGTTCGATCACTGTGGCGCAGCTTTCATGCCAGCATCGGTTACCTGCGCCAGCGAAATGGTCCGCGAAAGCCGAGACACATGCGGCAGCATCGAGCCGCCCGATCAGCGGGTAAGTCTTACCCCGTGGCCTTGTAAATTGTGGGCGGACGCGGTGAACCTTTCCGGAAGCGCCCGCAGCGGACGAATCCCGCCGGACAAATTGCACTGCTTCGCGGACCGCACGTTGCCGCAAGGTCGTTGCGAATGGTTAAATAGCGCTTATGAGACAGGCTCGTTTGCAACGGTCCGGTCGCCTCGCATCGGCGATCCGGCCCGGCATGCAGACGATGCCGGACCGACGCACGATCAGGGAAAGCCGCTCACCGACAGTGTGAGCACAAGGGGCGGCGCGCATGGGGCGCGTCATATGCCGATGCGCACGGTCATTCCCTGCGGCGCTGCACACCGAGCCCGCGGACCGGCCGCAAGCGGGATTCGCCGCCGCACGGGAACTCGCCGACGCGCGCCAGGGGCTGCCGCCCGACCACGACATTCGCAAGCACTCAGGACACACATCAGGACACATGGCGTCAACCGATCTGGATCCGCCGCCCGTTGCAGTCGGCGATACGCCGGCGCGGAAAAAGCGCCACGCGGGGGAAGTGCCGGGCTTGAAGTTTTATGGATTGCTCTACGGCTCCTCGCCCGTGATGCAGGAGTTGTACGGGCAGATCGAGCGCGTCGCCGCAACCGATGCGACCGCGCTCATCATCGGCGAGTCGGGCACCGGCAAGGAGCTCGTCGCCCGGACCATCCACGACCACAGCGCGCGCAAGGACGCGCCGTTCATCGCCGTGAACTGCGGTGCGATCCCCGACAATCTCATCGAGGCCGAGCTTTTCGGCCACGAGAAAGGCAGCTTCACGGGTGCGGTGCAGGGCCGCGTGGGCTATTTCGAGCACGCCAACGGCGGCACGCTCTTTCTCGACGAAGTGACCGAAATGTCGCCCGTGTGGCAGGTGAAGCTGCTGAGGGCGCTCGAGACCGGCACCTTCTTTCGCGTCGGCGGCAACGAGCTCATCAGCTCGGATGTGCGCGTGATCGCGGCGACCAACCGCGATCCGGTCGTGGCCGTGAAGGAAAACGGTCTGCGCGAGGATCTGATGTATCGCCTCGCCGTCTTTCCGCTGCGCGCGCCGCCGCTGCGCGAGCGCGATTCCGACCGCGAACTGCTCGCACAGCATTTCCTAGCGGAGATGAATGCGCAGGAAGGCACGAGCAAGGTATTCAGCAAGCGCGCGCTCGATGTGCTGCGCACCTATTCGTGGCCGGGCAACGTGCGCGAGCTGAAGAATACGGTATATCGCGCGTTCATTCTCGCGGAGAAGACTGTGGAGATCGCGCATCCGCATCTTGCTTCGCGTGTGAAGAAGCCTGTCACGCAGGGCGATGCGATGAACGTCTGGGTCGGCACACCGCTCGCCGATGCGCAAAAGCAGATCATTCTCGGCACGCTCAAGCACTGCGGCGGCGACAAGCGGCGCGCTGCGAAGGCGCTCGGCGTGAGTCTGAAGACTTTGTACAACCGCCTGGGCGCGTACGAAAACGAGGATTCGGAGTCCGGCGACACGGCCTCGACCAACGAAGGCTGACGCGCCTGCCTGCCCTTCCATCCGCATGACACACGATCGAACGCGCCTTGCCGCGTTCGTTTTTCCTTGCCCGGATTGATGCGCGGGGCGCAACCCGTTCCGCTCGCTTGCAATTTCTTGCAATTTTCACACACGGCAATTAGAGGCTTGCCTCAAAATGCGCGGAGCCAGTGAGACTGGTCGCGCATCGTCCCGCTTGGCGCCCCGTATTCGCGCCGCCGCGCGGTGGTCTGGCGCCGAAAATTCAGGTAATTTCGAGAACCCGATCGCAGGCATCGGGAACTGGTAACGAAGGAAAAAGTAACATGCAGATCTGGGTCCAAGGGCGTGGCCCGCGCGGTGCCGCGCTCGCCGCGATCATCACGGGCGTCGTCGCCTGCGCGAGCCTCACGGGATGCAACGCGCTCTACAGCGAGGGCACGACGGCCGGCGCCGGTATCGCCGGCGCGGCGGTGGCCAATAGCGTCACCAACAACGCCGCGGTCGCGACGGGCATCGGCCTCGGCGCCGTCGCGGCGGCCAAGGCCGGCGTGCAGTATACGCAGCGGGTCATCCATACCAACACGCAGGACGAGATCGCGTCGGCCGCCGGGCCGCTCGCGGTCGGCGCGGTCGCGCCGTGGAAGGTCGTCCATTCGGTGCCGATCGAAGACGACGAAAAGGGTCGCGTGACGGTGAGCCGCACCATCAGCAGCGGTGTGCTCGATTGCAAGGAAATCGTGTTCTCGGTCGATCGCGACGCGACCAAGGACCGCCCCGCCGACAGCGCTTTCTACGTGGCGTCGGTCTGCCGTGACGGCAACAAGTGGAAATGGGCTTCCGCCGAACCGGCGACGCCGCGCTGGGGCTCGCTGCAATGACGGTGTCTTTCGACGTACCTCTGGCGCTGCGTCTCGGCCTCGTCGCCGCAGCCGCTTCGGCATGCGTGACGATGAGCGGCTGCGCGTCCATCGGCGCCAGGGCCGGCGCGGTGGCGGGCATCGCGACGGGCGCGTTTACGACGAACCCGGCCATCGGCTTCGGCGTTGGGTTGGCATCGCGGTGCAGGCCGCCACCGACGAGGTCGTGGCACACACGATGAAGTCGCTGCATGAGGATCAACAAGTCATGATCGCGGCGACGGCGGGCACGATGACGGTCGGCGAAACGCGGCCGTGGAAAGTGAAGCGCACACGCTGCCGGTGGAGAACGGCCACGGTGAGGTGCGCGTACTGCGGGAGTTCAGCAGCGCGCTCGCGAGCTGCAAGGAATTCGCCTTCTCCGTCGTGGATGGCGACGATCCGAACGCCCATGCGGACTGGTTCCTCGCGACGGCCTGCCAGCAGCCCGAGCGGGTGGAAATGGGCTTCGGCGGAGCCTGCGGTCGAACGATGGGGGAATCTGCAGTAACGCCGTCGTTGCTCGAACATGGAAAGCGCGGTTCCGTTTGCTTCAGCCGTTGGCGATCGCTTCCAGAGCGACACGCGCGAGAAAGCCGCTGCGCGTCTCGTGGCGCGCTTCGACGTAGCTGTCGATCTTGTGCAGGACGAAACGCGGGAGGCTGATGTTGATGCGCTCCGGACGCGAATCGAGCTTCGACAAATCGACTTCGACGAATGCCCAGATGGCGCCCTCGTAGTCGGGATTGGCGATGAGGTCCTCGATCTTTGACGAATTAACGGTTACTTCCTCTCCGTCTTCAATGATCGCCGAGATGTGGAACAAGATCGCTTCGCTTCTCTAGTGTTGCGGATCGCTTCATCGATCGTATGCCCTGCAGAAAATACTTCTGGCACGTCCGGAACGGTCACGCCGTAGACGCTCTCGGGATCCTTATGAATGGCAATGGCGAATTCCATGTCCGATGCTCCATTACGACGAATACAGCGTCGAGCATGCCGGCGCCCTTCAGAATCGATCTGACGGTCCCTATTGGCACGTCATTTCTTGGATGGGCTACCGTCACGCGGCCGTTCCTGCTTCGAAATGGTGATGGCTTCCCTTGATGCGCACCAACTCCCAGCCCTCCTCCAAGAGCACTCGTATCAAGCGCATGAACCCATCTCGTCCGCGAACGCCTAGTGTGTGTAGTTTTACACACACTAGGCGATGATCTTCAAGACGAGAAAATTACGCCGCGTCGGGTTTCCCCGACAGTCAGTCAAATGGCCAGCGCAAAAAATAAAAAGCGCGGGTTCCGTTTCCGGGAAACCGCGCTTTTTGCGCTCGGGCACAAATCGGACGAAGGCGCTCAGGCCTCCACGTCCTCCAGACTCAGCATCTCGGTCTGATCGTTGTACGAGAAGATCTCCCCATACCGTCCCCAGTCGATGACCGCATCCAGCGTCTCCTGCGCGGCCTTGTCGGACAGGAAATCCTCGAGCTCCTGCTCGAAGCGCAGCCTCGGCGCGCGATGTCCCGGCCGCTCGTTGAGCACCTTCTTGATCCGCGCCGCCAGCGGCACGTGCCGCAGCAGATGCTCGGCGAACATCATCTTGCGCTCCTGCGCGCCGAACTCCGCGAACACGCGCGCCTGCGGCGTCAGAAAGATGTCGCCCTCGCGCACATCGGCGAAACCGAGGTGCTGCAGCACTTCCGCGATCGGAAACAGCTCGTCGACCTCCAGATGCAGCGAGCGCGCGATTTCCGGCATGTCCGCGCGGCCGTGATACGGCTCGGCGGCAAGCGTTTCGATGAGACCCGCCATCAGGTTGGTCGACACTGACGGCAACCAGCTGCCGAGTTCGAGTCCCTTCTTCTTCGCTTCATCCATCTGGCGCGCGGTCATCTTCGCGTAGATGTCGTCGACGAGGCGCCGGAACGCCGGGTCCAGCCGATTGCGCGGATGCTTGAACGGCACCTTGATCTCGGCCATCACGCGGCCCGGATTCGATGACAGCACGAGAATGCGGTCGCACATGAACACCGCTTCCTCGATGTTGTGCGTGACGATCAGCACCGACTTGATCGGCAGGCGCCCTTGCGTCCACAGATCGAGCAGGTCGGTGCGCAGGTTTTCGGCGGTCAGCACGTCGAGCGCCGAGAACGGTTCGTCCATGAGCAGCAGCGTCGGGTCGACGACGAGCGCCCGCGCGAAGCCCACGCGCTGGCGCATGCCGCCCGACAGCTCGCGCGGATAGGCGTTCTCGAAGCCATCGAGACCGATCAGGTCGATCGCGGCAAGCGCGCGCTCGCGACGCTCCCGCGCGCCGACGCCCTGCGCTTCCAGACCGGCTTCCACGTTCTGCAGCACGGTCAGCCAGGGAAACAGCGCGAAGGTCTGGAACACCATCGCGACGCCCTTCGCGGGCCCGCGCAAGGGCTCGTTGAAATAAGTCACATCGCCCGCCGACGGCTCGATCAGCCCGGCCATGATGCGCAACAGCGTCGACTTGCCCGAGCCCGAGCGTCCGAGCAAACCGACGATCTCCCCTTCACACAGCGCGAGATTCGCGTCGTCGAGCACGAGCAGTTCGCCCTGCGTCTTGTTGAAGCCGCGGCTCACGTTCTGCACGCGCAGGATTTCGCCGCCGAGACGCGGCGGCGTGCCTTGCGGGCGCTGGAAGCCAGGCGCCGCGGACGCCTGGGTACTTTTCAGGTTCTGCATCGGAACTCGTCCTCAATCCAGCCGGAGCCTTGCTTCGGCGTAGGCGTATAGCGGGCGCCACAACAGTCGGTTGAACAGCGTGACGAACAGCGACATCACGGCGATGCCGAGAATGATTTTCGGGTAGTCGCCCGCGGCGGTCGTCTGAGCGATGTAGGCGCCGAGGCCGTGCGCGACGACCTCCGTCTTGCCCCACGACACCGCCTCCGCGACGATGCTCGCGTTCCACGCGCCGCCCGAGGCGGTGATCGCGCCCGTGATGTAGTAAGGGAAAATGCCCGGCAGCATGCAACGCTTCCACCACTGCCACCCGCGGATCTGGAAGTTGGTCGCCGCCTCGCGATAATCGTTCGGATAGGCGGACGCCCCCGCGATCACGTTGAAGAGGATATACCACTGCGTGCCGAGCACGATGAGCGGCGACAGCCAGATATCCGGGTTCAGGTTCCAGCGCACGATCACGACGACGAACACCGGAAACAGCAGGTTCGCCGGGAAGGCGGCGAGAAACTGCGCAAGCGGCTGGATCTTTTCGGCGAGCGTCGGGCGCAGACCGATCAGCACGCCGATGGGCACCCAGACCACCGAGGCGATCGCGATCAGCACGGCCACGCGCAGTAGCGTGAGGAAGCCGAGCAGGAAGACGTGCCCGACTTCGCCCCAGGTGACGCCCGTCGAGACGAAGGACACGACCTTCCACACGACGAACACGGTGATGAGCAGCACGACCGTGCCCCAGGCGATGTCCTCGGTGCGCGTGGACGGCACCTTCGCGCGCAGCGGCAGCCCGACGTTCTCCAGCGCGCCCTGCAGCGACGGCAGCCTGATCGGCACGCGCGCGGCCTTCGCGAGAATCCAGCCCGCCGGCACCAGCAGGCGGTGAATCAGGCGCGTGCGGCGGATCAGATCGAGCAGCCACGACGACGGCTCGTTCCCCGAGCTCGTGAACTCCATGCGGAACTTGTCGGCCCACGCGACGAGCGGTCTGAACATTAGCTGATCGTAGGCGAGGATGACGATCGTCATCGCGAGGATCACCCAGCCGATCGCGGAGAGATTGCGCTCGCCGATGGCGGTAGCCAGATAGGCGCCGATACCCGGCAGCACGATCGTGCGGTTGCCCACCGCGATAGCCTCGGACGCGACGACGAAGAACCAGCCGCCCGACATCGACATCATCATGTTCCAGATGAGGCCGGGCATCGAGAACGGGACCTCGAGCTTCCAGAAGCGCTGCCAGTTGGTCAGGTGAAAGCCGCGCGAGACCTCGTCCAGGTCGCGCGGCACCGTGCGCAGCGACTGGTAGAAGCTGAAGGTCATGTTCCACGCCTGGCTCGTGAAAATCGCGAAGATCGCCGCGCACTCGGCGCCGATCACGCGCCCGGGGAACAGCGCGAGAAAGAACGTGACCGTAAACGAGATGTAGCCCAGCACCGGCACCGATTGCAGGATGTCGAGAATTGGCACGAGCACGAGGGAGGCCCGTCGGCTCTTCGCGGCGAGCGTGCCGTAGATCAGCGTGAAGACGAGCGATGCGACCATCGCCAGCAGCATGCGCAAGGTCGTGCGCAATGCGTATTCGGGGAGATTCGCGGGATCGAGCGAGATTGCCTGGGTCTGAAGCGTCGAGATCGGCGCCAGGGTTTCGTGGAAACCGATGGCGGCGAGCGCGATCATGCAGATGATCATCGGGAACGCGACGAAGTCCCAGCGGTTGGGCAGGAGCCGCCAGGCCGACGCATTCGCCATGCGATTCAGATTGAAGCCAAATTCCATGCAAGGCCCTCCCCGTAAGGCTTTGTTTCGACCGCGCGAGCGCGGATATTGCTTGAGACGGCAAAGAGAGCCGCCCAGCGGGCAAGAAGCCTTTGCCTGGGACGGCCACATGCTCAACGTACCCTCACTCTACGACGAACGCACCGGCCTGAACTCAGGACTTTTGGCGCATATCGTCCATCCGCTCACGAGCTGGCCAGAAATCAGCCGCAATCACAACCGCGACCGCTTCCTCGTGTTCCTGACGATGCTCTGCATCGTGACGCTCGCCATGGTGATCGCGACGTCGTACTCGCGCGAGCGGCGCCTGCACCGCGCGACGCGCGATCTGGCCGAGCAACTGCAATCGGCCAACACGCTGCTGTCCGCCGAGGCGCGGCACGACGCGCTGACGGGCGCCCTGTCGCGCCGTTACTTCCTCGACACGCTGCGCCACGAAGTAGAGCTGGCGCGTTCGGTCGGCACGCCGCTCTCGGTCGCGATCGCCGATCTCGATCACTTCAAGCAGATCAACGACCGCTTCGGCCACGCGTCCGGGGACCGGGCGCTCGAGCACTTCGTCGAGGTGTGCCGCGCGCAGCTTCGTCCGAGCGATGCGATCGGCCGGCTCGGCGGCGAGGAGTTCGGCATCCTGCTGCCGCAAACCTCGCTCGCCGATGCGCAAGCCGTGCTGGAGCACCTTCGCAAGCGCTTTCATCACGAGCATTGCGCACATTTGCCGGATGACGCGGCGCTGTCCGTCTCCATCGGCATCACCGAGCTCGCGCTCGACGACGCCCTCGAATGGATCCTCTCCTGGGCCGACCTGGCGCTCTACGAGGCGAAATCGCGCGGCCGCGACCGCAGCGAGGTGCGCCCCGCCGACCCCGCGCCCTCCACGCGATATCCGGAAAATTCGTTCGCTGGCAAATAGGACCGCGGGGTTTATCTGCCCTTCATCGCCGTGTCACGTCACCGCACGGTCATGCGCATGTCGCGACGCGCACGCATCCGGCAGGTATCATCGATATTCGATATCGAATGCCGCTGGCCTCAATCGGAGGATTGCATGAAGGGAAATCTGGTCATCGTGTGCCGCGATCAGGACGCTGAAACGTTCGACCAACTGCTCGCCGAGTACGGCTCGTTTCAGACGCGGCTTTCGTCGACGACGTGGTTCCTGAAGATCGACCTCGCGCCCGAGGTGATCCAGGAAGAAATCCTCTCGCGTCTCGGGAAGTACACGACGCACTACATCTTCGAGGCGTCGACGGTGACGTACAACACGGTGGACAGCGAAGCGGCATCGGCGCTCGAAACGCTGTTCGACTGAGCGCCGGCGCGCATGGCGCAAGAAGGCGCGCCGTTACAGGGCGCGCTCTTCCTGCTGCGGGCCGGCGCGGCGTTCGTCGACCGGCCGCGTGGCGATGTCGAAGGGAAAGGTCATCTCGACCTGCAGACCGCCTTCGGCCCGATTGCCGATCTCGCACTCGCCCCTCGCGCGCCGCGCGAGGCGCTCCACGATCGCCAGCCCCAGCCCGCTATGGCCGCTGCCACCGCGCGCCGGGTCAAGCCGCACGAAGGGCCGGCTCGCCTTGATGAGATCGTCCGGCGCGATGCCCTTGCCGTGATCCGACACACGCAGCACCCAGCCACTCGCGCCGCGCCGCGTCTCGATGACGACGGGCGGCGCGCCGTAGGCATGCGCGTTGTCGAGCAGGTTCGACAGAAGGCGGTCCAGCGTCGCCGCGGGCAGCGCGAAGGCCGGACCGGCTTCGAGACTCAGGCGCACTGGCTCGGCGCCGGGCGACACCGCCCGATACGCCCGCGCGACGCGCTCGCACTGGTGATCCACCGCGACCGGCTCGCTGCCGTCCGGGCGGTCGTGCGCGAACACGAGAAATTGATCGATGATATGCGCCATCGAATCGACGTCGCGCACGACGCCGTCGCGCATCTTGTCGTCGTCCATCATCTCGGCGCGCAGGCGCAGCCGCGCGAGCGGCGTCTTCAGGTCGTGCGCCACGCCCGCGAGCATCACGGCGCGGTCGCTCTCGGCCTGCGAGACCTCGCGCACCATCTGGTTGACGCCATGCGTCAGCTGCCGCAGCTCGCTCGGGCCGCGTTCCGGCACGACCGGCGTCGGCTGGCCGCGTCCAAAGCGCTGCACGGCCTGCGCCAGCGCGCGCAACGGATACTGGAGCTGCCATGCGCCGACCAGCGCCGCGAACACCGCCGCCGAGAAAATCACCGCGAGCCACACAACCATGCGGTCGCGCGAGCGCGGTGGCCGCAGCGGCTGCACCGGCACGACGATCCAGCCGGCGTCCTTCGCGCCGTGCACCCAGACGCTCGGCGGGCCGCCGGGCTCGTTCAGGCGCACGTCGGTGCCATCGGGCAGGCGGTCCTTTAGGTCTTCAATGAAACGCTGCAGCGGCGGCGGCGTACCCTCGTCGGGCGCCCGCGGGACCTCGGGGCTGTTCAGCGCGACCACGCGCACGCGCGGAGGCAGCGGCTGATCCGGCGTATTGGCGATGTGCTGACGCACCGCCTCGACGAGAAACGCGGCTTCCTCGACGGCGAAGCGTGTCTGCACGTTGTCGCGCTCGAAGCGGATGATGGCGAACCACGCGACATGCGACAGCACCAGCATGCCAATGACGATGACGACCAGTCGCCCGAACAGCGTATCAATTGCCCGGCGCATTTTGCTCGCCATCCGGCACGAACACGTAGCCGCGTCCCCGCACCGTCTGGATGAAGCGCGGAGCCGAGGGATCCGTCTCGAGGATGCGTCGCAGACGCCACACCTGCACGTCGATGCCGCGGTCGGTGCCGTCGTATTCCGGGCCGTGCAGCAGTTCGAGCAGCCGCTCGCGCGTGAGCGTGCGCATCGGGTTGTTCACGAAGATCTTGAGGAGCGCGAATTCGCTGCCGGAGAGCGTGAGCGGCCGGTCGTCCTGCTGCAGCGTGCGCGACTGGAAATCCAGCCGGAAGCGGCCGAACGAATACGGCTTGCGCTGCTCGGGCGCGGCCGACGGAATCGTGCGGCGGCGGCGCAGCACGGCCTGCATGCGCGCGAGCAGCTCGCGCGGGTTGAACGGCTTGCCGAGGTAGTCGTCTGCGCCCAGCTCCAGGCCGACGATACGGTCCACGTCGTCCGCCCGCGCGGTCAGCATGATGACGGGGATGTCGTCGCCGGACGCGCGCAACTGTTTCAGCGCGGTCAGGCCGTCGACGCCCGGCATCATCAGATCGAGCACGATCAGGTCGGGACGCTCGCGTTCAATGCGGCGTTCGAGTCCACCGGCGTCATGCAGCACCGAAACCTCGATGCCCTGCCGGACCAGATAGTCGCGCAGAAGGTCGCGCAGTTCGGCGTCGTCGTCGACGACAAGGATTTGCGTAGTCATGGGATGGAGTTTAGCGCGTGAGTCGGACCGCGATCGATGACAGTCCCGCCTCAAGGGTTACGGGGCGTTACGACGAAAGCGGGGTGTAAACCTGCGTAATAACCCTGAACTTCGCCGTAACACGGCCATCGCTGCAAAGCCCTACGCTGTGTCTCACCGACAAGCGCACGGCCCCGGCGAACCTCTGAACACGTCGATATCGGCCTGGCTGCTTCGGCTTGGACAACAATCAAGGGAGTATCAAGATGGGCAAGCAATACCGCATTCTCACCGCTGCCGCCGCCATCGCGCTGAGCTTCGGCGCCGCGCACGCCGCCACGAACGATGCGCCACCTCCGCCTGCGGGCGCTCATGCGATGATGGGCGGCCCCGGCGGTCCGGGCGGGCATCGCATGGAAATGCGCATGCAGAAGCAGCTGAATGAGCTGCATGGCCAGCTGAAGCTCAACGCGGATCAGGAAAAGCTCTGGCAGACGGCGCTCGCCACAATGAAGCAGAACCATCAGACGATACGCGAGAGCCACAGGCAGATGCGCGATCAGTTCAAGTCGATGGAAAGCCAGCCGATCCTCGATCTGAACGCGATGCACGCCGCGCACCAGAAGCTGGAAGCGCAGAACGCGCAACTGCGCGAGCAGACCGCGACCGCGTAGCTGAACTTCTACAACGCGCTCAACGACCAGCAGAAGACGACCGTCAGCACGGCGCTCAAGAAGCATTCGCGAAGATGCACGAGCACGAGCAGCGCATGCATGAGCACTGGGGCAAGCGCAGCGGCGGTCCGGACGGCGCAAATGCTGCGCCGGGTGCGGCGGCGTCGGCCACGGCGAAGCCGTAAGCTTGCCGTCGGACCGGCCAAACAAAAAGCCGCGGAGCATGGCGCCCCGCGGCTTTATTCACATCCGTGACGCGGACTCACGCGAGATCGAACAGCAGCACTTCCGCCTTATCGCCTTTCTCCAGCGCGACCTGAGCAATCGTCAAGACTGGTGTACGCAGGTCGGACGGCGTGATCAGGCGGCCAGCGATTGAGGAGCCGGTGTGCTTTCAATCACCGGGGTTCCGTCCTTGAAGGGGATACCCTTCAGAAGCGCCTC
>LFJH01000035.1 GCA_001189335.2 Candidatus Paraburkholderia schumanniana | reverse complement strand
GCTGAGAAGTCATGGAGGAAAATCCGCGGCGCAGAGAAGATCGAGGCGCTTCTGAAGGGTATCCCCTTCAAGGACGGAACCCCGGTGATTGAAAGCACACCGGCTCCTCAATCGCTGGCCGCCTGATTACGCCGTCCGACCTGCGTACACCAGTCTTGACGATTGCTCATCGAGCGGCAGTGGAATATCGAAGGCGCGCGGCCGCTCAATGGCTGATTGCGCCGTCGATGCCCGGAGCCTCAGGCTGCCTGCGCTTCGCTCTCGCCGGCCGCATTGATCATCCAGGGCACGCCGAAGCGGTCCATCAGCATGCCGAAGCCTCTTGCCCAGAACGTCGATTGCCAGGGCATAAGCACCTTACCGCCTTCCGCGAGCTTGTTGAAGATGCGCTCGCCGGCCTGCGCGTCGTCCGCGACGAAGGACAGCGTGAAACCCGTGTAAGCCTTGCTCTGCTGTCCGTCGCGGCCGTCGGACACCATGACCTCGTTCTGCCCGACCCGAAACACCGCATGCATGATCTTGTCCTGCCATTCCGGCGGCGCGTTGCCGCCGTCGGGCGTATCACGGAAGCGGATCAGCGCGACGACCTGCGCCCCGAATGCGGCCTGATACAGATCGAGCGCCGCGGCGCAATCGCCGTTAAAGAAGAGATAAGTATCCAGTTGCATGATCGAACGACTCCGTGCTTGATCGGCGGACAGGCCGCCGGAGGACGAGAGTCTATTGCAACGAAATGCTGCGTCGGCTCGGAAAAGGTCAAATGATGTCGCCGCGCGGCGAAACAGAAAGGGCCGCAATCGAACCGATGAATCGGCTCGATTGCGGTCCTCCTCATAAGCGCTTCAGGCCGCCGGACGCGGATCGATATCCCGCGTCATCGGGCGAAGAAGCATCACTGCAGCGTGGTGATCAGCTTCTCCAGCTTGATCGCGTCGGCGGCGAATGCCCGGATGCCCTCGGCGAGCTTTTCGGTCGCCATGGCGTCGTCGTTGACGAGGAAGCGGAAGGTCGGCTCGTCGACGACGATCTTCTCCACTTTCTCGTTCTTCACGTTCTCCGGCGAAAGCTTGCGCTCGACCTTCTCGTTGCTGTCGGCGAGCTTCTTGAGCAGATGCGGGCTGATCGTCAGCAGGTCGCAGCCGGCGAGCTCGGTGATCTGGCTGACCGTGCGGAAGCTCGCGCCCATGACCTCGGTCTTGTAGCCGAACTTCTTGTAATACGTGTAGATGCGCCGCACCGACTGCACGCCGGGATCGTTGGCGCCGCCGTTCTTCACTTCGTTCCATTCCGCGCCGGCGGACTTCTTGTACCAGTCGTAGATGCGGCCGACGAACGGCGAAATCAGTTGCGCGCCCGCTTCCGCGCACGCGATGGCCTGCGCGAGCGAGAAGAGTAGCGTCATGTTGCAATGGATGCCTTCCTTCTGCAGCACTTCGGCCGCGCGCACGCCTTCCCACGTCGAGGCGAGCTTGATGAGCACGCGGTCGCGGCTGACGCCGGCGTTTTCATACAACTTGATGATTTCGTGCGCCTTGGCGATGGATGCCTTGGTGTCGAACGAGAGCCGCGCGTCGACTTCGGTGGACACGCGGCCCGGAATGATCTTCAGGATTTCGGTGCCGAACGCGACGAGCAGATGATCGATGATCTGCGGCATCGGCTTCTTCGCATGCTCCTTGACGGTCTTTTCGAGCAGCGGCTTGTAGTCGTCCTTCTGGACGGCCTTCAGGATCAGCGACGGATTGGTCGTCGCGTCCTGCGGCTTGAACTGGATGAATTGCTGGAAGTCGCCCGTGTCGGCGACGACGGTTGTGTACTGCTTGAGCTGGTCGAGAGCGGATGTCATGTCGAGTCTCAGGCGCGTGGCGCCTTGTCAAATTGCGGTAACCAACCCGCCGGATTGCCCATGAATGCGACGCCGTGCGGCAATTGCTCGCGGTGATTGCCTGCGATGATTCTGCCCGCGCGACGCGCCCCTGCGCGACGCGCCCCTGAATGTCATTCTCCCATTTTAGTCCCGCGCGCGGCAAATGCGCTGGCTGTGTGCCCGGCCGCGTTCGGCGCGCCCGGATTCGACCGGGCGTAGAACCTCGCGTTTCCTCCGCCGCGCGGGCGGGCGGTCCTGATCCGCCGATGAAATCGGGGACGACCGCGCCCTCGGGCCGCGTCAGGCGCGGCGCGCGTTGAGCACGACATGCGTCGCGACGCCGGCGATCAGCCCCCAGAACGCCGGCCCGATGGACAGCAGCGTGAGGCCCGAGGCCGTCACCATGAACGTGACGAGCGCCGGTTCGCGCTGACGCGCGTCCTGCATGGCGTTGGTCAGGCCGCTCATGATCGAGCCGAACAGCGCAAGCGCCGCGACCGATACGACAAGCGCCTTCGGAAACGCCGCGAACAGCGCCGCGCTGGTCGCGCCGAAAACGCCCGCGATCAGATAGAAGATGCCGCACCAGACCGCCGCGGTGTAGCGCTTGTCGCGGTCCTCGTGCGCTTCGCGGCCGGTGCAGATCGCGGCGGTGATGGCGGCCAGATTCATGCCGTGCGAGCCGAACGGCGCGAGCAGGAGCGACGCGATGCTGCTCGTTGAGATGAGCGGGGCGGAGGGCGTCCTGTAGCCGTCGGCGCGCAGGACGGCGATGCCCGGCACATTCTGCGACGCCATCGCGACCACGAACAGCGGAATGCCGATGCTGATCGCCGCCGGAAGCGAGAACGTGGGCATCGTGAAGACCGGATGCGCGAGCGCGACATGAAAGCGCGAAAAGTCGAGCAGACCGAGCGAGCCTGCCATCGCGACGCCTGCTACGAGCGTCGCCGGAATCGCATAACGCGGTGCGAGGCGCTTGGCGACGAGATAGGTGAAGAACATCACGATGACGAGCGCCGTCTGGTACTGCGCGGCGTGGAAGATCTCGATGCCGATCTCGAACAGGATGCCCACGAGCAGCGCGGAGGCGATGCCGGCGGGAATGCGCTTCATCAGCGTGTCGAACCAGCCGGTCAGGCCGACGGCAGTCAGGAGCAGCGCGCAGATGACGAATGCGCCGATGGCATCCGCATACGCGACGTTCGGCAGCGACGAGACGAGCAGCGCCGCGCCCGGTGTCGACCACGCGACCACGACCGGCGCGCGGTAGCGCAGCGACAGCCCGATCGTGCACACCGCCATGCCGATCGAAAGTGCCCAGATCCACGATGAAATCTGCGCGCCGGTGAGATGCGCGGCCTGGCCCGCCTGGAACATCAGGACGAGCGAGCTGGTGTAGCCGGTCATCATTGCGACGAAGCCGGCGACCATCGCGGACACGGAGGTGTCGGAGAAGGGGCGCAAGGGGACGCGCACGCCGGGCGCGGCCGGAGACACTTTCATGTTTGCTGCTTCTTTAGAGCTATTTGGACAAGGCGCGCATCGCGCTTTCAAGACCCGCCATCGTGAGGCCATACATGCGATTGCCGAGAACCTGGCGGATCGCGGAAATCGACTGCCGGTATTCCCATAGCCGCTCGGGTTCGGGGATTGAGCCATGCGTGATGCGGAAACTGATCGGCGAGACGGCGCAGCCACACGGCGCCAGCCTCGGCGTTGTTGTACTCGACGGAGCCGCCCGGCTGCAGCACTTCGTAGGGGCTCATGGTGGCATCGCCGACGAAGATCAGCTTGTAGTCTGGCGTGAACTTGTGCAGCACGTCGAAGGTGGGCGTGCGCTCCGTGTGGCGGCGCCGGTTGTTCTTCCACAGGTAGTCGTAGACGCAATTGTGGAAGTAATAGAACTCCAGATGCTTGAACTCGGCCTTGGCGGCGGAGAAGAGTTTCTCGACGCGCTTGATGTGATCGTCCATCGACCCGCCGACATCGAGCAGCATCAGCACCTTCACGTTGTTGTGACGCTCGGGGACCATCTTCAGGTCGAGCCAGCCCGCGTTGGCGGCGGTGCTGCGGATCGTGTCGGGTAGATCGAGCTCCTCGGCCGCGCCTTCGCGCGCGAAGCGCCGCAGACGCCTGAGCGCGACCTTGATGTTGCGCGTGCCGATTTCCACCTGATCGTCGTAATCCTTGTACGCACGCTCGTCCCACACCTTCACCGCCGTGCGATTGCCCGACGATTCCCCGCCGATGCGGATGCCTTCCGGGTTGTATCCGCCGTGCCCGAACGGCGACGTGCCGCCCGTGCCAATCCATTTGTTGCCGCCTTCGTGACGTTCCTTCTGCTCGTCCATCAGTTCCTTGAGGCGTTCCATCAGCTTGTCGAGGCCACCTAGCGCCTCGATGCGCTTCTTCTCCTCGGCCGTGAATTCGCGGTCGAGACGCTTCTTGAGCCAGTCGAGCGGGATGTCGAAGGCTTCGTCGGGAAGCTGCGTCACGCCATGAAAGTACGCGCCGAACGCGCGATCGAACTTGTCGAAGTACTTCTCGTCCTTCACGAGCGTCATGCGGGCGAGGAAGTAGAACTCGTCGAGCGACGGCGCGATCACCTGCGCCTTCAATGCTTCGAGCAGGGTCAGGTATTCCTTCACCGAGACGGGCAGCTTCGCGTCGCGCAGCGAGTAGAAGAAGTCGATCAGCATGGCGCGCTCTCCATCGTGACGGGTATCAGCGGTCGAGCTGGTACTTCAGATGCGTGCGCACGGCCGGCCACTCCGACTCGATGATCGAGAACACGACGGTATCGCGATACGCGCCATCGCGGCCGACCTGGTGATTGCGCAGGATGTCGTCCTGCTTCGCGCCGAGCCGCGCGATGGCTGTGCACGACTGATGATTCATGAAATGCGTGCGGAACTCGACGGCGATCGCATTGAGCTTCTCGAACGCATGGCCGAGCAGGAGCAGCTTCGCTTCCGTGTTGAGCGCGGTGCGCTGCACGCGCTTCGCGTACCAGATATGGCCGATTTCCAGCCGCCGGTTGGTCTCGTCGACATTGAAGTAGCGCGTCGAGCCGACGACGTCGCCCGTCTTCGGATCGATCACGGCGAACGGATGCGCGCCAAGGCGCTCGCGCATGTCGACGGCCGCGTCGATGTAGCCGCGCGTCGCCGCGGGCGCGGGCACGCTCGTGTACCAGAGCTTCCACAGCTCGCCATCGGCGGCGGCCGCGGCGAGCGCGGCTTCGTGATCGAGGGTGAGCGGGACCAGCTTGACGTGCTCGCCTCCGAGCGTGACGGGTTCGATCCAGCGGCTCATGCGTTCGGCTCCTTGTGTTGGTCTCTGTCGGGCGTTGACGCGTCTTTCAGCGATGGTTACGGTTCGTGAACAGCAGCCGCTCGAAGAGGGCGACGTCCTGCTCGTTCTTCAGCAGCGCGCCATGCAGCGGCGGCACGATCTGTTTCTGATCGTCGGAACGGAGCGCTTCGGGCGGAATGTCTTCGGCGAGCAGCAGCTTGAGCCAGTCGAGCAGTTCGGATGTGGACGGCTTCTTCTTCAGGCCCGACACGTTGCGCAACTCGAAGAAGCTCTGCATCGTGGCGGCCAGCAGGTCCTGCTTGATGCCGGGAAAATGCACCCCGACGATCGCCTTCATCGTCTCGGCATCGGGGAATCTGATGTAGTGGAAGAAGCAGCGCCGCAGGAACGCGTCGGGCAATTCCTTCTCGTTGTTCGACGTGGTGATGACGAGCGGCCGATGCTTCGCCTTCACGAGCTCGCGCGTCTCGTAGACGTAGAACTCCATGCGGTCGAGTTCGCGCAGCAGATCGTTCGGGAATTCGATGTCGGCCTTGTCGATTTTATCGATGAGGAGCACTGCCTGGCTGTCCGACTCGAACGCCTGCCACAGCACGCCCTTGACGATATAGTTGCGGATGTCCTTCACGCGTTCGTCGCCGAGCTGCGAATCGCGCAGGCGGGAGACGGCATCGTATTCGTACAGGCCCTGCTGCGCCTTCGTCGTCGACTTGATGTGCCATTGCAATAGCGGCATGCCGAGCGCGCCCGCGACTTCCTCCGCGAGCATGGTCTTGCCGGTGCCGGGCTCGCCCTTGATGAGCAGTGGCCGCTGCAGCGTCATCGCGGCGTTCACCGCGAGCTTGAGATCGTCGGTTGCGACGTATTGCGATGAGCCTTCGAAACGCATGACGAAGATCTGGTCGGAAAAAAAATCCCAGTATATAAGTCAGAAGACCTTTCGGCATTGGAGCGCACCGCGTATCGTTTGAGCCGCTCCACGGGCCGGTTGCGCGAGTTGCCCGATTGTGTCGGGAGCGAGCGCGCAGGCGGACTCATCGCTTGTACAGGGACGAATTATCGCAGGGTGGGCCACTGCTTTTCAGCCGATTCCCCTTGTCAGCAGGGTTTCGGCGCGGTTCGCGTGTGGACGGAGGGTAGGTCGCGCGGTACAATTACCGCAATTTTTTTGGCCTGCGTGGCGACAGACCCTGTAGCTGCAAACAGTCCCGAGAAGCTTGCATTGCGCTCGGCGCGGGCCGCGGCATTTGGAGCGCCGGATTTCCCCTCAAGCCAGGTTAGAAGAGCTATGAACAATTTCGTCGGCAAATGTGCCGTGATTGCAGCGCTGTCCGGTCTCGCCGGCTTCGCGACTCAGGCGTCGGCCGACGTCGTCGGAAACGCGAAGGCCGCAGAGGGCAAGGTCGCGATGTGCATCGGCTGCCACGGCATCCCCGGCTATCGCACCGCGTACCCCGAAGTCTACGAAGTGCCGATGCTCGGTGGCCAGAACGCGCAGTACATCGCCAATGCGCTGCACGCGTACAAGAAGGGCGACCGTCATTTCGAGACGATGCGCGCCATCGCGACGACGCTGTCGGACCAGGACATCGCAGACATCGCCGCGTACTACGCCGCGCAGACGCCCCAATCGAAGAACAATTCCGACAAGTGATCCTGGTCTTCCAGACGTGCCGCACGACCGGCACCCACCCGGACGACGCAAGGCGCAAAAAAATGCATGGGTCCAGAGTCGGCGCAGAAGTGCCGGCTCTGGACGACACAGGAGAATTCATGAAGCCCTCTCAGGCACTCCACAACAGCTTCAAGGCAGCATGTGCGGCAGCGGCGCTGATCTGCATGACGGCATTCGGCACCGCGCACGCGGCCGACGCGAGCAACGGCAAGGTACTCTCCGAAAGCCACAACTGCGTGGCCTGCCACGGCCCCGGCCTCAACAAACCGGTGAGCGGCGAGTACCCGAAGCTCGCGGGCCAGCATGCGAGCTACATCTACTGGGCGCTGCGTCAGTACCAGATCGGCGGCAACAATCCGAACTTCGGTCGCAACAACGCCATCATGGCGGCGCAGGTGCAGAGCCTGTCGCAAAGCGATCTGAAGGACATCGCGGCTTATGTCGAGTCGCTCGACGGCAGTCTGGTGCTGAAGAAGTAAGCGCCTTCGGGCGCTCAGGTCCGTTCTCCGTTCGGATCTGTCGACGCGAACATTCGTACATTGCGGCCCGGTCGTCCTGACGACCGGGCCGTTTTGCATACGCGCCGGTCACGGCGCGATTCATTCGGCCCGCATCGCGGGTATTCGGGCGACCAGCGCGTCGATCGTCGCGCACGGGCATCGACATGAGCGCGCGCATGGTTTCGCTCACGATCAACGTCGCGCTGATGAGCGCGATCCTGGTGGCCGGCGTGCTGTGGCACTTGCGGGCGGCGTTGCCGGCTTCAAACGAAGGCGGGTCTTTGCATCAACCGGCGAGCCGCATCGCTGCGGACGACTGGCTTGGCTCGCCACGCAGCGCTGGGAAGGAGTCTGGTGTCGATCGAACGTGCGGCACTGGTGCAGGGCTTCCGCTGCGTGATGATTTACAGCGACGTCGCGGCCTGTGCACTGCCGGCCGCGAGCCAGTCGGTGTCCGGGAGAGCGGCGTGGCGACGGGCAAGCGTGACGATGCTTAGTCGCGCGAAGCACGCCGCTCGATGAGCGCGAGATAGGCGTCGGTGTTGGGCGGCGTGCCCGAGCGCTGTGCTTCCCAGATCACCTGCCCGAGGCAGTCCATGATCGCGTGCTGCGCGTCGTGCGGCGAGCCGAGGCGCGCGACGAGCCTGTCGTGCGCGCGGCGGATGCCCGGCGGCTGATCGATCGACAACTGCTCGCTGATTGCGAGATGCATCGACAGATGCAGGAACGGATTCGTCTGGCCGCGATCGGGCGAGTAGTCCGCTTCACGCGATTCGGGGTTCAGGAGCGCGTCGTGATACTCCGGATGCTCGCCGATCCAGTCGGCCGCCATGCTTTCGAGCGGCGTCAGAATTTCGCCGGCGCGCTCCTTGCGCCAGGTTTCGGAAAAGAACTGGCGAACTTCGTCGCGGCTGGGGTTGAACATAAGATATTAATTCGATTGCGGGTTTCCCAACCCGACATTGTAGACCGCGACGCCGCGGCCGGCTCGGCCCGCGCCGGTCATTCGACCGGCGCGGGCGTCTTCGGCCGGAACTCGCAGAGCGGCTCGATCGCGCAGTGCCAGCACTCCGGCACGCGCGCCTTGCACACGTAACGCCCGTGCAGGATCAGCCAGTGATGCGCGTCGTGCAAGAATTCCTTCGGCGTGAACTTCTCGAGTGCCGCTTCCACCGCGCGCACGTCCTTGCCGGGCGCGAGCCCCGTGCGATTGGCGACGCGGAAGATGTGGGTGTCGACGGCGATGGTCGGATGCCCGAACGCCGTGTTCAGCACGACGTTCGCCGTCTTGCGCCCGACACCCGGCAACGCTTCGAGCGCCTCGCGGTTGTCGGGCACCTCACCACCGTACTGGTCGATCAGAATGCGGCACGTCGCGATCACGTTCTTCGCCTTCGTGCGGTAGAGCCCGATCGTGCGGATGTATTCCGACACGCCTTCCTCGCCCAGCGCAAAGACCGCCGCCGGCGTGTTCGCGACGGGAAACATCTTGCGCATCGCCTTGTTGACGGAGACGTCGGTGGCTTGCGCCGAGAGCATCACCGCGATCAGCAGTTCGAACGGCGTGGTGTACTCGAGCTCGGTCGTCGGGTGCGGGTTCAGGCTCTGCAGTGTTTCGAAGATGGCGTGGCGCTTTTTGGCGTTCATTGCTCGGTGTCCGTTCTCACGCGGTTTTGTCGCCGTCGTCGGTGCGCGGGGCGTCTTCGTCGCCCGTCAGGCCGAGACGACGGCGGCGCGCCTCGGCTTCGTCGATCTGCGCCTGCACTGCGGCGCTCACGTGCTCGGTATTCTTCGGAGCGGTGCCGAGCTTCGCCATCTCTTCCTTCTTCTTGCGCGCGCGCTCCAGCGCGGCCTGGATGATCGCGCGTTTCTTCGCTTCCGGGTCTTCGCTCGCGACGGGTGCTGCCGGCGGCTGCGCGCCTGCTTCCGCAACCGGACTCGCTTCCGGCTCCGCCTGCGCCGCGGCGCGTTCGCGCGCGAGACGCGTCATGCGCCGGTCGTGACGCGCGCGCGCCGCATCGGCTTCTTCCTGGCTCCACGCGTCCCAGCCGGTGCGCTCGCCGGTCACGGGCACCATCGCGATGCAGTCGACCGGGCAGGGCGGCACGCACAGATCGCAGCCCGTGCACAGCTCCGCGATGACCGTATGCATCTGCTTCGCCGCGCCGACGATCGCATCGACCGGACACGCCTGCATGCACAGCGTGCAACCGATGCACACGTTCTCGTCAATGACGGCGACAGGCCGCGCCCGTTCCACGCCGTGCGTCGTATCGAGCGGAATCACCGGCTTGCCGAGCAGGGCGGCGAGCCGCGCGATGCCCTCGGCGCCGCCGGGCGGACACTGGTTGTAGTTCGCCTCGCCCGCGGCGATGGCGTCGGCGTATGGCCGGCAGGCGGGATAGCCGCACTTGGTGCATTGCGTCTGCGGCAGCAGGTCTTCGATGCGCTCGGCGAGCGTCCTGGAAACGGTTGCGGTCACGAGGAATTGCGATGAGGTTTGGGGAAGGGCACAGCGTGGCGAAAGGGCGTTGCCGTCGCCACGCCGTAGACGCTGATGCGTTGAAAAACACTTCGGCGTCCACGACAACGGCACGCTGTTGTTGGGCGCGCGTCCCGTTCGAATGGGCGCGCGCTCGGCTTTGATCATCATTATCGCCGAAGTCGGCGAGCGTCGTGGCGAATGGCTTTCAATCCCAATTGCCAACGTTCTTCAATGTGCGCATAATCGAAGCGCTTTTTCGTTTGACCGCAGGACGGTGTTTCCCCATTCACGCTGGGCAGCGCCCGTTCACGTCATGTACCCCAATGCGGGCCGCGTGGCGCTAATCCGGCAACGCGGCTCCCGAGTCATGCCACCATGAATCAACCGAAAATCAAAAGAGATCCTGAAGGCACCCGGCGCCGTATTTTGCTTGCCGCCGCCGAGGAGTTCGCTGCCGGAGGTTTGTTCGGTGCCCGCGTCGACCAGATCGCGCGGCGAGCGGAGACCAATGAACGCATGCTCTATTACTACTTCGGTAGCAAGGAGCAGTTATTCACCGCTGTGCTCGAACATGCGCTTTCCGCGCTCGTCGAGGCCGAGCGCACGCTCGAGCTCGATGGCATCGCGCCCATCGAAGCGATGACGCGTCTCGCGCATTTCGTCTGGGATTATTACCGCGATCATCCTGAGCTATTGCGCCTCATCAATAACGAAAACTTGCATGAGGCGAGATATATCAAAGGATCGAACCGAATCCGCGAACTCAATTCGCCAATCGTCGCGACACTGACGGCCATTCTCGAACGTGGCCAGAAGGCCGGGCTGTTTCGCAACGACGTCGATCCCCTCAGGTTTTATGTCGTGCTCTCGGGGCTCGGCTATTACATCGTCTCGAACCGCTTCACCCTCGAAGCGACTTTCGGGCTCGATTTCAGCGAAGCGACCCAGCGCGAACAGATCGTGCGCATGAATACCGAATTGCTGCAGGCTTATCTGACGTGCCGCTGACGCAACGCGATCGTACACGTACGGTTCGAGCAAAAACGTCGCGCCCTGCAAGGTTCTGCAAGGCGCGACGTTTGTTTTGCAGCGATGGAATCGGTCCCGAGACGAACCCGCGCAACCGCGGATCACGCAGGCACGGCTTCGGTCTTCGGCGTCTTGTCGTGCTCGAGGATGAACTCGCGCAACTGGGGATACACCATCGTGCGCCAGCGGCGTCCGGAGAAAATGCCGTAATGGCCGGCCTTCTCCGCGGTGAAGTGGCGCTTGTGTTTCGCCGAAATGCCCGTGCACAGGTCGTGCGCCGCGCGCGTCTGGCCGCTGCCGGAGATGTCGTCGAGCTCGCCCTCGATCGTGAAAAGCGCGGTGTGCTTGATGTCCTGCGGACGCACCAGTTCGCCGTTCACTTCCCAGGTGCCTTCCGCGAGCCGGAATTCCTGGAAGACGATGCGGATGGTGTGCAGGTAATACTCGGCGGCCATGTCGAGCACGGCGTTGTATTCGTCGTAGAAACGGCGATGTTGCTCGGCGTCATCATTGTCGCCGCGCAACAGGTTTTGATAGAAGTCCCAATGGGCCGTGAGGTGGCGCTCCGGATTCATCGCGACGAAGCCCGCATGTTGCAGGAAGCCCGGATAAACCTTACGTCCCACGCCGGGATAGTTCGCCGGCACCGTGTAGATGACGTTGTTTTCGAACCATTCGTACGAGTGCTCGTTCGCGAGCGAGTTGACGGATGTCGGGCTGCGGCGCGCGTCGATCGGGCCGCCCATCATGGTCATCGTGCGCGGGGTGTCCTCGCCGCGGCTCGCCATCAGCGAAATGGCGGCGAACACCGGCACGGTCGGCTGACACACGGAGATGACGTGCAGGTCCTTCGCGCCGATATGGCGGATGAACTCCTGGATGTACTCGACGTAATCGTCCAGATGGAACGCGCCGTTTTCGATCGGCGCCATGCGCGCGTCGATCCAGTCGGTGATATAGACCTTGTGGTCCTGCAGGAGCGTGCGGACGGTGTCGCGCAAAAGCGTCGAGTGGTGGCCGGAAAGCGGTGCGCACACCAGCACGATCGGCTCGTTTTTCAGCTTGGTGACGGTGCCGCTATCATCCGCGAAGCGCTTGAAGCGCAGCAGGCGGCAGAAGGGCTTTTCGATCACCGTCTGCTCGACGATCGGGATGTTGTGGCCGTCCTTGACGATCTGATGAATGTTGAACTCGGGCTTCTCGTAGTCCTTGCCAAGCCGGTACATGAGTTCGTACGCCGCGGCGAAACGGCTCGAGCCGGGCACGTAGGCGAGGGGGCTTGCCAGATTGACGAACGACTTCGATGCGGCCTGGGCCCATGCTGTGAGGGGGGACAGCACGGCTCGCTGAAATTCGTGGATTTGATAGAGCATGTTCGCCCCAGTAACTCCGGTTGGAACCGGTACACCCGTTGATCCGGCAGAATCCCGGTGATGAAACTTAACGGCATTCAATGATCCCCGGCGGCTCGGCGGGCTGACGCCGCACTGCCGGGGCACTCTCTTTCTTGCGATGCTGCCTTGCTGCTGCTTTCCGTTCTGCTGCCTGCGCAAATTACGACTCTCGGCGGCAAACCTTGAGTCGAGGCAAGATTTTCCGCGCATTGAACATGCAATTCAACCGAACGGTCGAAATTGCCGACTAATAAACAACACAT
Source organism: Candidatus Paraburkholderia schumanniana (assembly GCA_001189335.2). GTDB lineage: Bacteria > Pseudomonadota > Gammaproteobacteria > Burkholderiales > Burkholderiaceae > Caballeronia > Caballeronia schumanniana. The sequence goes on along the minus strand of LFJH01000035.1, from coordinate 5,383 downwards.
CGGCAACAGCTCATATAAGTTATCAATTGTGCATTGCAGCAATACTACCGGTCGAAGGCGACTTTGGCTATGTAAAACAAACGCTTAAGACTTTCCGGCAGCCGCGTCGGTCGCGCCCCGCGATTCCGCGTCCTCGTTGCTGCCGGAGCTGGTCGGTCGTCCCGTCGCCTTCGCCATTTCCTCCTCGTGGCGCATCAGGTTCATCCCCGTATGGACCAGCGCCACGTGGGTGAACGCCTGCGGGAAGTTCCCCACCATGCGCTTCTCCACCGTGTCGTACTCCTGTCCGAGAGCAGCCCGACATCGTTTGCCAGGCCGACGAGACGCTCGAACATCTGATGCGCCTCGTCGATGCGATCCTGCAGCGCCAAATTGTCGACCAGCCAGAAGCTACAAGCCAGAAACGTGCCTTCGCCGGGCGGCAGTCCGTCCGCTGTCTCGGCGGTGTGATACCGCTTCACGAGACCATCGTGCGTCAAGTCTGTCTCGATCGCATGTACGGTTCCGGTCACTCGGGGGTCTTTGGGCGGCCAAAAAACCGAGCAGAGGGATGAGCAGGAGGCTCGCGTCGAGTGCGTCCCTGCCGTACACCTGCGTAAAGGCGTTGAGCTTCGGATTCCAGCCCTTTTCGGATTCCAGCCCTTTTCAGGACTTCGGCGCGGATGCGTGCTCGCATCTCGCGCCAATGGTCGACCGGGCCGGGCAGCTCGAATTTTTTCGCCGATTTGATCGCGCGGTCGTAGGCGACCCACGCCATCACCTTCGAAAAGGTAAGTGCTGGCGTCCGCCGCGCACTTCCCAGATACCTTCGTCGGGCTGATCCCAGATCGTGTCGAGGTGCTGCAGCATGGCGCACTGGATCGATCAGGCGGTTTCATCGCTCTGCAAGCAGCCGATGCGCGCGAGAGGTGCAGAGCGTTCATCACTTCGCCGTAGACGTCGAGCTGCAACTGTTCGACCGCACCATTGCCGATGCGCACGGGAGACGCGCCTTCGTAGCCCGGCAGCCACGGAATCTCCCACTCCGGCAGGCGGCGCTCGCCCGCGATGCCGTACATGATCTGGATCTGCGAAGGCGAGCCCGCCATGACCCGCCCCAGCCACGCGCGCCAGGCGCGGGCTTCGTCGTAGTAGCCGCCGCGCATCATCGCGAGCAGCGTGATGGTCGCGTCGCGCAGCCAGCAGTAGCGATAGTCCCAGTTGCGCGTGCCGCCGAGCTGCTCGGGCAGGGATGTCGTCGGCGCCGCGACGATGCCGCCCGTCGGTTCGTAGGCGAGCGCCTTGAGCGTGTGAGCGAGCGGCGGATCGCCGGCGCCCAGTGGTCTTTCAGTTCGCTCTGGCCGGACCATTCGCGCCAGTGGTTCTCGGTGCGCGCGAGCTGCGTATGCGGATCGTGCGCGGGCGGCAGGCGCAGATGCGACTGCGAATAGCACAGCGAAAAAGGCACGCGCTCGCCGGGGCCGACATCGAAGCGCGCGGTCGTGTGCATGTGTTCTCGCCGACCAGATCGACGGGCGTGCGCAGCACGGCGAGATCCGGTCCGGCGATGGCGCGTATGCCGCTGTCATCGGGCAGGTGGCTGACCCACGGCACGGCGGAGCCGTAATCGAAGCGCAGCACGAGCTCCATCTTCATGCGTACGGTGTCGCACCGTCCGATCACGATGCGTCGTCCGATCACGATGCGTACGAGCTCGGAATGGCCGTCGCGCGAGGGCATGAAGTCGACGACGGTGACGGCACCCTGCGGCGTCTCGAAATCGGTCTCGAGAACCAGCGTGTCCTCGCGATAGCGGCATGTGACGACGGGCGCGGCGCCGTCCGGCAGATCGGGCGTGATGAGCCACCGTCCGTGCTCGGGCGTGCCGAGGAGCGCGGCGAAGCACGCGCCCGAATCGAAGCGCGGCTAACAGAGCCAATCGACGGAGCCGTCGCGTGAAATCAGGGCTTCAGGGCTGCGGTGTGGCCGTCGCCGACCATCGCATAGCATAGTCTTCTATCGGGGCTGGCATAAGCGAACATCTTCCTGCTTGCGGCGGCGCACGCCGAGTCTGGACGCGCGCCGCGGGTTGAGCAAAGGACCGGGGCGTGGCGCACTCCCGGGCGAAACGCGGCGCCATCGACGATCAGGACAGCGAAGCCGGCGCCGCACATGCTTTCTGGCCGCATTCTGCCGCAATCGTTCGATGCAGGCAGAAAAGCGGGCCGCGCGTGATCACGGCGCCCAACATCTCCATGCGACGGCGTGCCGCGCCCGGTTGGCGGAAAAAGGCGAGCGAAGCGCCGATTGCACCGTTGAAAAATCATTCCACTGATGTTTAGAATGAAGCCTCGGGAAAGATTCCGGCGTAGCTCTCTCAGGCGTTGCTACGCATTTGTCTTTCACGAGTCTTTCGTGCATGGTTCGGCCGGGCTGACCGCTGCGGCCACGCAATACCGATCTCAAAGCCGTCGTGTGCATGCCGGCCACGCCATCCGTCGCGACCGGTCCATAACGTAGTGTTTTCGAGGAACAGAACCCCATGCTCTATACGCGACCGTCGAAAGCCGATTGCATCACCATACTTTCCGCCGCGAGCGGCGTCAGCGACGCCGGAACTCTGCTCGCGCTGGATCACCGTCATCTCGGGCTGTCGCGCAACGCGATGGAAGCTGCCGCAGCATTTCTCACGAAGCGCGGCTGCTTCAGCCGCTATACGTTCGGCGTGGGCGGCGTCTCGGTCGGCGCGTTGTCGCTGCAGGGGCGTCTGCGTCTCGATAAGCTCGCCAACGGCTGATTTTGTCGAATCCGCCCCGCGGCGCGTCCGCGCGGGTATGCGTACTGGGTATGCGTACTGTTTTCGTGACACTTTGCGCACGCGCGCGGGTCAACCCGTCCGCGTGCGTTCGCGCATGGGCGCGTCCACTGCGCATGCGGCGAGGGAACCGCGCGGGCCGATCGACGTCCCACGAGATGGGTGCGCTCAGAAATGCGTGGACCCCACCCCGAACAGTCCGATCAGGCCGATCACGATCAGATAGATCGCGACGATGTAATTCAGGAGCCGCGGCATGATCAGAATGAGGATCCCCGCGATCAGCGAAACCAGCGGACCGAGGCTCAGGTGAATCGTCATGGCGGCATCTCCCGTTGTTGATTCGAATCATGCCGGTTGGCCTGTTGTGCGTGGTGTATCTTGAGCGCATCCCGTTCTTCGCGACGACGCAATCCCTGCGTTTGGAGTGGAACTTGCTCCGCACGTCGTTGGCCATGCGATGTCTGCCGACTCGCGCATCGCCCCTTGATAACAAGCAGCAAAGAGACGATGAGGAGGTTTCATGCATCCGAGCCATTTTCGCGGCGCCACTGCACCCACCTACGCGTTGCAAGACGCGGGCCTGCCGCAGTCGAGGCCGGCGGCGTGGGCGAAGGGCCTCGCGCTGATGCTGTCGCTCGCGGCGGCGCAGGTCTTCGCGCAGGCGCCCGGCACGCCTGACGCGTCGAGCGGCGCGGCCCTGGCGGGCGGCTCCTGCGGTCAGGTCTACGATCTGCTCATCGGCACTTTATACGGCCAGCGGGAAGAGCGAAGGCATCTACGTTTATCGTTTCGATACCGGCAACGGCGAACTGTCACGCATCGCGTCGGCGCAGACGGTGAATCCGTCGTATCTCGTCGTGAGCGGTGACCGCAATTACGTGTATGCAGTGAACGAATTGCCCGGCGACAACGGCCCGGCTTCGCAGCGTGGCGGCGTGAGCGCGTTCCGTTTCGATCGCGCGAGCGGCCAGTTGAGCTTCCTCAACCGCGTGTCGTCCGATGGCAACGATCCGTGCTATCTCGCGATCTCGCCGGACGGCAAATATCTGCTGACCGCGAACTACTCCGTTGCGTCGAACCCCGGCGGCAGCTTCGCCGTGTTTTCCGCTCGCGGCCGATGGCCACGTCGGCCAATCGGTGCTGACGGTGCATCACGAGGGCGGCGGACCGGTGAAAGGACGGCAGGACAACTCGCACGTCCACTCGACCCTCTCCCGACGGCAAATACCTCTTCGCGCAGGATCTCGGCGCCGACAAGGTCTTCGCGTACCGCTACACGCCCGATCCTTCGGCGAGCAGCCGTGGCCTGTTCGGCCCGACCGAGGCGCGCTACACGCCCATCAAGCCGGGTTCGGGGCCGCGGCATTTGATCTTCGACACGAGCGGCAAGCACGCCTATCTCACAACCGAGCTGAATGCGTCGGTGCTCGTGTTCGACTATCACGACGGTCAGCTCACGCAAACGCAAACCGTCTCGATGATCTCGCCGGGCTTCCGCGGCAAGATCGGCGGCGGCGCCCTGCATCTGTCGCCGGACGGGCGCTTTCTCTACGCCACGAATCGGGGCGATGCGAACGAGCTCGTCGCGTTCGCCGTCGACTCGCGCAACGGCCATCTGAAGTTGCTCAAGCGCTATCCGACGCTCGGCAAGACGCCGCGCGAATTCGCCATCGATCCGAGCGGGCGCTGGCTCGTCGTCGGCAATCAGGAAAGCGACAGCGCATATTTCTTCCGGCGCGACCCCGCAACGGGCGAACTCGCGTCGGACCCGAAGCGTCTGTCGATCGGCTCGCCGGTGGATTTCAAGTTCGTTTCGCCTTCGTGATCTGATACAGAAACAGAAGCGGCCTGAAGCGGCGCATGGCGCCGCACTCTACCTGGCGACACGCGGTCCGGCGAAGATGAAAAAACACTAATCAAGGCAGTCACCGTTTCGATGTTGTGCGCACCACTCGCCGTCCGTACGGGCGACGGGCAATGCGATTACAAGCACGACTGGCTGTCGTCGGCGTGCGAGTGGGTGATGCGCGTCGCCAACGACGGCACCTGGGATCTGTACCTGACGGGCTACGGCTGGCATATCGATGGCTATGACGATTCCAGCAACCTCAACGCCAATTCGTGGGGCGGCGGCGCGGGCAAGCACTGGACAGACGCGAACGGCAATCAGGACATTCTCTTCACGTTTGCGTTTCTGGATTCCCACAAGAACATCCAGCCGATCGGCGGCTATGCGCGGTAGTGGTACACGAAGCCGGTGCTGGGCGGCCTGTCGCTCGGCGGCGGCTACTTCGCAGGCTTTACGGCCCGCAGCACGTCGCGCATTACCTTCCGGTGCCGCTCGCCTTGCCGATCGGATCGGTGCGCTATCAGCGCGCGTCGGTCATGGCGACGTTCATTCCGCGCATACCGGGCATCAACAAGGACGATGTCGCGTTCTTCTGGGGGCGCTACGAGTTCTAGGGAACCTCTGCCAAACTCCCGATCCTGGCACCTGATTGGACTATCCTGGAAAGAAGAGAAATTCAAGGACATCTTCGATGACACAACTTGGTCTTGGTCTGGATCTTTCAACGAAACGTACTC
>LFJH01000034.1 GCA_001189335.2 Candidatus Paraburkholderia schumanniana | reverse complement strand
GAAGTCGGCCAGATTGAACCAGTGCTGCACGAAGTGAATCCGCCGCATGCGCTCCCAACCAATCGCGGGCGACCGTTGCCGCGTTTCGGGTAATACGGTTCAATTACCGCGCACAGTTCGGTCCACGGCACGATCCTGTTCATCGTGTCAAGAAACTCGTCGCGTCGCGTGCGTTTGCGGCGAGTCTCGAACCCCGCACCTTGATCCGCGGCCATCGCGAGCGTCTACTGCTTCATTGTCTTTTGCCTTTCTCGTTGCTTGTGCGCTCTATAACGCTTGACGCGCACAAGCGGTAGACTTAATCAGCATTGCCTTAAGTTGATACGGCGCGGGGTTAGCTCAGCGCCTCGCGCTCGAGCTGGTCGCGCGAGATATGTCGCACGTCCGTGCCCTTGACGATATAGATGATGAACTCGGCGATGTTCTTCGCGTGATCGCCGATGCGCTCCACCGCCTTCGCGATGAACAGATAGTCGAGGCCCGCCGAAATGGTGCGCGGATCTTCCATCATGTACGTCACGAGCTTGCGCACGAAGGCGCGGAATTCGTCGTCGATGGCCTTGTCGTCGCGCACGATCTGAGCGGCGGCAACCGTGTCCAGACGCGCGAAGGCGTCGAGCGCGCGGCGCAGGATCGACACCGCCATCTCGCCCGAGAGCTTGATTTCAGCGATGTTCACCGTGCGGCCCGCGCCGTCCTCGTTGATACGCTTCACGCGCTTGGCGATCTTCTCGGCTTCGTCGCCGGCGCGCTCGAGGTTCGTGATCGTCTTCGAAATCGCCATGAGCAGACGCAGGTCGCGCGCGGCCGGCTGACGGCGCGCGATGATGTTGCTGCACTCCTCGTCGATCTCGACTTCCATCGTGTTCAGACTCGACTCGGCCGCGATCACCCGATCCGCGATGCCGATGTCGAACTCGTTGAGCGCCTGCATCGCCGCGATGATCTGCGACTCGACCAGGCCCCCCATTTCCAGCACTTTCGACGACACCGCGTTGAGGTCGGCATCGAACTGGCTCGAGAGATGCTTATCGGACATGTTCTGCTCCTTTAGTCCTTTTTTACGCGCTGCTGATCCGGCCAGAATCAGCCAAAGCGGCCCGTGATGTAGTCTTCCGTTTCCTTGCGGGCCGGCTTGATGAAAATCTTTTCGGTATCGCCGAACTCGATCAATTCACCGAGGTACATATAGGCAGTGTAGTCCGAACAACGCGCCGCCTGCTGCATGTTGTGCGTGATGACGACCACCGTGTAATCGCTTTTCAGTTCGGCGATCAGCTCTTCGATACGGCCCGTCGAGATGGGGTCGAGCGCCGAGCACGGCTCGTCGAGCAGCAGCACTTCCGGGCGGATCGCGATGCCGCGCGCGATGCACAGGCGCTGCTGCTGGCCGCCCGAAAGACCGTAGCCGCTCTGCTGCAGCTTGTCCTTCACCTCTGTCCAGAGCGCGGCTTTCGTCAGCACCCATTCGACGCGATCGTCCATCTCCGAGCGCGAGAGCTGCTCGAACATCTTCACGCCGAACGCGATGTTGTCGTAGATCGACATCGGGAACGGCGTCGGCTTCTGGAAGACCATGCCGACGCGCGCGCGCAGCAGGGAAATGTCGCGCGTCGTGTCGAGCAGGTTGGCGCCGTCCATCAGGATCTCGCCTTCGGCGCGCTGCTCCGGATAAAGCGCGTACATCTTGTTGAAGGTGCGCAGAAGCGTGGACTTGCCGCAACCCGACGGCCCGATGAAGGCCGTCACCTTCTTCTCGAGAATGCGCAGGTTGATGTTCTTCAGCGCGTGATACTTGTTGTAGAAGAAGTTGAGGTTCTTCACCTCGATCTTCGGCTTGATGGAATCCGCCGGCTGCGAGCCGTGCGCCGGGCCGCGCTCGATGAGCGTGTCTTCGGCCTTCGAATTCAGGTGGTTGACACCACTTTCGACCATATTCATGGGATCACTCCGCCCTTATTTCTTCGAGAAGATCGCGCGCGCCAGGATATTCAGACCCAGCACGCCGAGCGTAATCAGGAACACACCGGCCCACGCGAGCGATTGCCACTGCGGGAACGGACTCATCGCGAACTTGTAGATCGTCACCGGCAGGTTGGCCACCGACTGATTCATGTCCAGCGAGAAAAATTGATTCGACAGCGCCGTGAACAACAGCGGCGCCGTTTCGCCAGCAATGCGCGCGACCGCCAGCAGCACGCCGGTGACGATGCCGCCGACCGAAGCCTTCACCTTCAGCGTGATCGACATCACCATCTTCCACTTCGGCGTGCCGAGTGCGAACGCGGCTTCACGCAGCGCGTTGGGCACCAGCTTCAGCATGTTCTCGGTCGTGCGGATCACGATCGGAATCTGCAGCAGAGCCAGCGCGATCACGCCGGCCCAGCCCGAAAAGCGGCCCATCTTCGCGACGACGAGCGCGTACACGAACAGACCGACGACGATCGAAGGCGCCGACAGCAGAATGTCGTTGATGAAGCGCGTGACATTGGCGAGCCAGCGTTTCTGGCCGTATTCGGCGAGGTAGACGCCCACGAGAATGCCGAGCGGCGTACCGACGCAGGTCGCGAGCAAGACGAGCATCAGGCTGCCGACGATCGCGTTCGCGAGACCGCCGCCATCGGTGTTCGGCGGCGGCGTCGACTGCGTGAACAGATCGACCGACAGTCCGCCGATGCCGAGCTTCAGCGTCGTGTAGAGAATCCAGACGAGCCAGACGAGGCCGAAGGCCATCGCGGCGAGCGAAAGCGTCAGCGCAACGGCATTCGTGCCGCGGCGGCGGCGCTGCAGCTTGAGGCGCGTGGCCTGCACGCGATCCGGGTCCTGATTGAACGCAGCGGGACGACTCATTATTTCCGGCCCTCCCCGCGTTCCATGCGCAGCAGCATCAGCTTCGAGAGCGCGAGCACGAAGAACGTGATCACGAACAGAATGAGGCCGAGCTCCATCAGCGCCGACGTATGCAGGCCCGGGCTCGCTTCGGCGAATTCGTTGGCGAGCACCGAGGTGATGCTGTTGCCCGGTGAGAACAGCGAGACGTTGTCGAGCAGATTCGTGTTGCCGATCACAAAGGTCACCGCCATCGTCTCGCCGAGCGCGCGGCCGAGGCCGAGCATGATGCCGCTTATCACACCGGCGCGCGTGTAGGGCAGCACGATCTTCCACATCACTTCCCATGTCGTGCAGCCGATGCCGTACGCGGATTCCTTCAGGAGCACGGGCGTGACTTCGAACACGTCGCGCATCACCGAAGCGATGTACGGGATGGTCATGATCGCGAGAATCACGCCGGCACACAGGATGCCGATGCCGATCGGCGCGCCCTGGAACAACATGCCGATGACGGGCACGCCACCGAGCAGGTGGCCGAGCGGCTTTTCGAAGTAGGTGGCGAAGATCGGCGCGAACACGAGCAGGCCCCACATGCCGTACACGATCGACGGAATCGCCGCGAGCAACTCGATGGCGACGCCGAACAGACGGCGCAGCCACGCAGGGGAAAGCTCCGTCAGAAAGAGCGCGATGCCGAAGCTCACCGGCACCGCGATGATGAGCTCGATGATTGAGGTCGCGATGGTGCCGTAGATGGGCACGAGCGCGCCGAAACTATCCGTGGGTGGATCCCACTCCGCGCGCCACAGAAAACTCAGACCGAATTTCTGGATGGTCGGCATCGACGCGAAAATCAGCAAAACGATGATGCCGCCGAGGAGGAGCAGCGTGACGACGGCCGCGAGGCGCGCCACACCGCCGAAAATAATGTCGCCGATACGGCTCGGCGCGCGCTGGGTATGCGCTGCCGGCACTGCCGACGCTAAGTTGATGTCCGACATGGGAGCCTTGGTTACGCTGCGTGTCAGACCGCGCGACAGACCTTTCGGCCTGCCGCGCGGCTTTTGGCCACTGACTGTGCTGCCTTTGCTGCCGTCTGCCCTGCTTTCGCAAGCTTAGGACAGTTTCAAACCGCGCGTGCTGCAGTTACTCGGCGATCGCCTTGCCCGATGCGTCCTTGACCTTCGCCTTCCATTGCGTCTTGATTTGCGAGACGACCGAATCCGGCAGCGAGATGTAGTCGAGGTCGTTGGCAGCCTGGCCGCCGTTCTTGAACGCCCAGTCGAAGAACTTGAGCGTCTCCGCGCCTTGCGCCGGCTTGTCCTGCGCCGTGTGCAGCAGCACGAACGTCGCGCCGACGATCGGCCATGCGTCCTTGCCCGGCTCGTTCGTTAGGATCTGGTAGAACGACTTCGACCAGTCCGCGCCGGCGGCAGCCGCCTTGAAGGTCTCGGTCTTCGGCTCGACGACCGCGCCCGACGAGTTCTTCATGTCGACGTAGATCATCTTGTTCTGCTTCGCGTACGCCCATTCGACGTAGCCGATCGCGCCCGGCAGACGCTGCACGAATGCCGCGACACCGTCGTTACCCTTACCGCCCGTGCCCGTCGGCCAGTTGACCGTCGTGCCTTCGCCGACCTTCGACTTCCAGTCCGAGTTGACCTTCGACAGGTAGTTCGTCCAGATGAAGCTCGTGCCCGAACCGTCGGCGCGACGAACCACGGCGATGTCGGTATCCGGCAGCTTGACCTTCGGGTTCAGCGCGGTGATCGCCGGGTCGTTCCACTTCTTGACCTTGCCCAGGTAGATGTCGCCGAGCACCTGGCCCGACAGCACGATTTCGCCGGCCTTCACGCCCGGCACGTTGACGACCGGCACCACGCCGCCCACCACCGTCGGGAACTGGAACAGGCCGTCCTTGGCGAGTTCGTCGTCCTTGAGCGGCGCGTCCGAACCAGCGAAGTCAACCGTCTTGGCGATGATCTGCTTGATACCGCCCGACGAGCCGATGCCTTGGTAGTTGACCTTGCCGCCGCCGTTTTTCTGGTAGGCGTCCGCCCACTTGGTGTAGATCGGGGTTGCGAAGGTACTTCCCGCGCCGGTGATATCGGCTGCTTGCGCGGAGATGGCGAACACTGCGCCAATCAGGCCGGCCAGCGCGGTTTGCATCAATTTCATTCTTAACCTCCAGGGTTGTGAGCGTGTGTCGCGTGCGTGGGAGACGACATACCGCGAAATATAGGAGGAGTCTGTGACAGTAATGTGACTAATCGTGAAGCCAGCATGTCGTTTTTCTTACGCGATGAAAGCTTGCGCACATCGGATTTGCCAGTCGATCGATGAAAATAAAAAAGCGGGCAAAGCCCGCTTTTAGCGAAATGTGGCGAATATCAGTAAACGGCTACGAAGTCGCCTCTTTTACGACCTGCGCAATCGTTTCCGCGTGTCGAACCGCGTCCTGCTGCGCCGACGCTTCCACCATGACGCGCAGAACCGGCTCCGTCCCCGATGCGCGAATCAAGACCCGTCCGTGCGATTCGAGGGAACGCTCGGCTTGCTCGACCGCGCGGCGGATGGCGTCGCTGTTTTTCCAATCGGCGCCGGCGCTCATACGCACGTTGATCAGCTTTTGCGGGAAGAGACTCACGCCGTGGAGCAATTCGGCGAGCGTCTTGCCGCTGCGCTGGATCGCTGCGAGCACCAGCAGCGCGGAGACGATGCCATCGCCGGTCGAATGACGATCCAGCGACAGAATATGGCCCGAGCCTTCCGCACCCAATTGCCAGCCGTTCTCGCGCAGCTTTTCCAGCACGTAGCGGTCGCCGACGGCCGCGCGCACGAACTGCACGCCCGCCTCCTTAAGCGCCACTTCGACAGCCATGTTGGTCATCAGCGTGCCGACGGCGCCCTCCATTTTGCCATCGGTTGCGATACGATCCTTGACCAGCACGTAGAGCAGTTCATCGCCGTTATAGAGGCGCCCGCTCGAATCGACGATCTGCACGCGGTCCGCGTCGCCATCTAGCGCGATGCCGAGATCCGCCTCGTGCTCGAGCACGGCCCGCACGAGCGCGTCGGGTGCGGTCGCGCCGACGCCGTCGTTGATGTTGAAGCCGTTCGGCGACACCCCGATCGACACCACCTCCGCGCCGAGCTCGTGAAATACGTGCGGCGCGACGTCATACGCAGCGCCGTGCGCGCAGTCGACCACGAGCTTAAGGCCGCGCAGGTCGAAGCTGGCGGGGAACGTGCTCTTGCAGAACTCGATGTAGCGGCCGCCCGCGTCGTCGAGCCGCCGCGCCTTGCCGAGATGCTCGGATGACGCGTATTCCATCGGCTGTTCGAGCTGGCGTTCGATTTCCAGTTCGACCTCGTCCGGCAACTTGTTGCCGTCGGCCGAGAAGAACTTGATGCCGTTGTCGTCGTACGGATTGTGCGACGCGCTGATCACGACGCCCGCCGACAGGCGCAGCGCGCGCGTCAGATACGCGACGCCCGGCGTCGGCATCGGGCCGGCCAGCATCACGTCGACACCCGCCGCCGAAAACCCCGACTCCAGCGCCGCTTCGAGCATGTAGCCGGACACGCGCGTGTCCTTGCCGATCAGCACGGTCGGACGATTGCCCTTTTTCTGCTGCGCGCGATCGGCGCCCGCGAGCACCTTGCCCGAGGCGTAGCCGAGCCTGAGTACGAAGTCCGGCGTGATCGGTGCGACGCCTACGCGCCCCCGAATGCCGTCGGTTCCGAAAAATCGACGTGCCATTGTTGTTTGACCCTCCTCGCGAACATATGGCGCCTGTTATGGGCCCACGGAATATAGTTGACGATTTGTACCGGCGCGCGCGCCTGCGCCGCAGTCCTTGCGAATCGGAGCCAACTCTCAATGATGCCCGGCGAGGGCAGCATTCTTTGTGGCCTGCCATACTTTCAGCGCATCGACGGCCTCGGCGACGTCGTGCACGCGGATGATCGCCGCGCCCCGCTCGGCCGCGCAGACCGCCGCGGCAACGCTGGCTGCGAGCCGCTCTCCTGCGCTACGCCCGGTCACGGCGCCGAGCATCGACTTGCGGGACATGCCCGCGAGCAGCGGGAAGTTCGTACCGGCGGGCAGCGTCGAGCGCAGGTGCGCGAGCAGCGCGTAATTATGCTCCACGGTCTTTCCGAAACCGTAACCGGGATCGAGGCTGATTCGTGAACTTTCGATGCCGGCGTGTCCCAGCGCGGCCATGCGCTCCTCGAAGAATGCGCGTACGTCCCCGACGACATCCTCGTAAAACGGTTCATGGACCTGCATCGTGCGCGGCTCGCCGAGCATGTGCATCACGCACAGGCCGCAGTTGCTGTTCTTGACGGCATCGAGCGCGCCTTGCTGACGCAGGCCCCAGATGTCGTTGATCATGTCGGCACCGGCGTCGAGCACGGCTCGCATCACGGCAGGCTTGTAGGTATCGACGGAAAGCGGCACCTGCACGGTGTGCAAGGCCTCGACGATGGGCATGACGCGCTTCAGCTCTTCGTCGAGCGGAACGGGCGGCGCGCCGGGACGCGTCGATTCGCCCCCGATATCGATCATGTCCGCGCCGTCGGCGAGCATTTTCTCGGCGCGCGCAAGCGCGGCATCGCGTGTGAGGAACTGGCCGCCATCGGAGAACGAATCCGGCGTGACGTTGAGAATGCCCATGACGAGCGGGCGTTCGAAGTTCAGCTTGAAGCAACCGCACTGGAGCGGATCGGCTGAAAGTTGGGGTAGGGTCGGAGTGGTCAAGCGAGTCGAATGAAGCAAAAGACAGGAAACGGGGCCGGCGCGCCGGCGGGCGCCGCACATGCGTCCGGCATCGGAAGGATTCGAGCGAACCGGCGCTATGCGCGCAATTCGGTCAGCACCTCATGAAGACGAAGCCCTCAAATTGAAAATGGGCCGGCGTGCGATGCACACCGGCCCATGAACCGACTCAACGAAGTCAGGCCGTCGCGGGGGCGTTGCCCGGCTTGACCTCGGTGCCGCTGCTGCCACCCGGCGGCGTATCGCCGGACGGAGGCGGCATGTTCTTGGGCGGACGCGGCGGACGATCCGACATGATGTCGCTGATCTGGTCTGCGTCGATGGTTTCCCATTCGAGCAGCGCCTTGGTCATCGCCTCGACCTTGTCGCGGTTGTCTTCCAGCAGCTTGCGGGCGAGCGCGTATTGCTCGTCGAGGATGCGGCGGATTTCCGCATCGACCTTCTGCTGCGTGGCTTCGGACACCGACTTGGAGCCGAACTTGCCGAACATGCCGTTATCTTCAGTGTCGACGTAGACCATCGTGCCGAGCACATCCGACATGCCGTAGCGCGTCACCATGTCGCGCGCCATCTTGGTCGCGCGCTCGAAGTCGTTGGAAGCACCCGTGGACATGGAATTCAGGAACACTTCTTCGGCGGCGCGGCCACCGAACAGGATCGTGATTTCCTCCAGCATCTTGTCGCAATACAGATTCACGCGGTCATGCTCCGGCAACTGCCAGGTGACGCCCAGCGCCCAGCCGCGCGGCATGATCGTCACCTTGTGGACCGGGTCGGCATGCGGCAGCAGTTTCGCAACCACCGCGTGGCCCGACTCGTGATACGCCGTGTTGCGGCGCTCTTCCTCGCGCATGACAGCCGACTTGCGCTCCGGGCCCATGAATATCTTGTCCTTTGCGTCCTCGAAATCCTGCATCTCGACGATGCGTTTGCCGCGACGCGCCGCGAACAGCGCAGCTTCGTTCACGAGGTTCGCGAGATCCGCGCCCGAGAAGCCCGGCGTGCCGCGTGCGATGACCGATGCATCCACGTCGTTTGCGATCGGCACCTTCCGCAGATGCACCGTCATGATGTGCTCGCGGCCGCGGATGTCAGGCAGACCGACATAGACCTGACGGTCAAAGCGGCCCGGACGCAGCAGTGCCTTGTCGAGCACGTCGGAGCGGTTCGTCGCGGCGATCACGATGACGCCCGAGTTCGCCTCGAAGCCGTCCATCTCGACCAGCATCTGGTTCAGCGTCTGCTCGCGCTCATCGTTGCCGCCGCCCATGCCGGCGCCGCGATGACGTCCGACTGCGTCGATTTCGTCGATGAACACGATACACGACGCATGCTTCTTCGCCTGCTCGAACATGTCCCGCACACGCGCCGCACCCACGCCGACGAACATTTCCACGAAGTCGGAACCCGAAATGCTGAAGAACGGAACTTTCGCCTCGCCCGCAATGGCGCGAGCCAGCAGCGTCTTACCCGTGCCCGGAGGGCCGACGAGCAGCACGCCGCGCGGAATACGGCCACCCAGTTTCTGGAACTTCTGCGGATCACGGAGGAAGTCGACCAGTTCGGACACTTCTTCCTTGGCTTCGTCGCAGCCCGCGACGTCAGTGAAATTGATCGCGTTGTTGTTTTCGTCGATCAGCCGCGCTCGCGACTTGCCGAACGAAAACGCTCCGCCTTTGCCGCCCCCTTGCATCTGCCTCATCATGTAGAACCAGAAGCCGATGATCAGGATGGTCGGACCGAGGTAGTACAGCGCGGAGACGAGCGCGTTCGGTTCATCGTCAGCCTTGCCGCTGACCCGAACGCCGTATTTCATCAGATCGCCGACCATCCAGATGTCGCCGGGCGACACGATCTGGTATTTCTGGCCGTCCGCCGGAGTGACCGTGAGATTGCGGCCCTGAACGGTGACGTTCTTCACTTTGCCGTTCTTCGCGTCGTCCATGAACTGCGAATAGGACACACCTTCCTGGACGCGGGGCTTGTCGAATTGCTTGAACACCGTAAACAGCACCAGTGCGATCACGAGCCACACTGCCGCTTTAGAGAACATATTGTTGTTCAAAGCACCACTCCTCACTCATAGACGGGCGCCTACATAATCCTTGCGACGCCACCAAAGCATTTTAATCCAGACCGCTAGGCCCTGCCATAAGGTTTATCTACCGTAAGGTTTATCTACCGTACAAATAGCGGCAGGCAGGTCTTTTTCGGCATAATCCGCGAAAATATCGCCGATTTACGCCGAGATTGTTTAAGCGGGCCGATCAGCCCGGATGCTTGAGCCGCCGCCCCAGAATGAATGTCTCCGACGATTTGTCGCGAGATGCCTTGGGCTTGCGCGGCGCCACCACCTTGAACTGGTGCTTGAACTTCTCGACGATCTGGCTGTAGCCGCTGCCATGAAAACATTTGACCAGCAGCGCACCCTCCGGTTTCAGATGGTTCTGGGCGAACTCCAGCGCCAGATCACAGAGATGCTCGATGCGAGCCGCATCCGCGCTCGCTACACCCGAGAGGTTGGGGGCCATGTCGGAAATTACAAGGTCGATCTGCTGCTCGCCGACGATTTCGTCGAGTTTCGCGAGCACGTCGTCCTCGCGGAAGTCGCCCTGGATAAACGTGACGTCGGCGATGGGCTCCATCGGCAGAATATCCAGTGCAATGATTTTCCCGTCGATGCCGCCCTCGCGCTGCGCATCCCGCTTCGCGCTCTGCGTGAGCTTGTTGCGCGCATACTGGCTCCAGCTGCCCGGCGTCGAGCCGAGATCGACGATCACCATCCCCGGCTTGATGAGCTTGTCCTGCTCGTCGATCTCCTTCAGCTTGTACGCGGCGCACGCGCGATAGCCCTCGCGCTGCGCCATCTTGACGTAGGGATCGTTGATGTGATCGTGCAACCACGACTGATTGAAACGGTTCTTTGCCATTGAAACTGAACTCATATTGTGCCAGCGGCGAAAAATGCGCTGCGCGCGGTGCGCATTTTGCTACATCGCGCGATGCTTTTAGCGGATAATACGCGTCTTGTCGGCCGGACCCGCCCTCGGATATGCTTTCGCGCGCCGAAACCGGAATCCGGCCCATTCTGTTTTATGGTGGGTGGCGGCGCATTCATGCCCTCAATCTCGCGCGCCTTCGAATCGGCGCAACGCGCGGTGCTCGCGGAGCCCGCACCTCATGCCGCCCACATTTTAGTCGAGTCCCAATTTTCTCATGCCAGCTCTTAAACTCACCCCCGCCGAACGCGCCGATCTGCGCTCCCAGGCCCATGCGCTCAAGCCCGTCGTCCTCGTCGGCGCGGAGGGTCTCACCGACGCCGTGCTCAAGGAGATCAATGTTCATCTCGAGGCGCATCAGCTCATCAAGATCCGCGTGTTCGGCGATGAACGCGAAGCGCGCATCGAAATCTACGACGAAATCTGCGATCGCCTGAACGTTGCGCCCATTCAGCATATCGGCAAGCTGCTCGTGATCTGGAGACCCGAGGGCGCCGCGCCGAAGAGCCGCGCCACGCGCACTCGCAACACGATGCCGCCGAGCGCGGGCGAAGCCGCCGAGCGCCCGACCAAGGGACGCGCGCCCCGCACCGTGAAGGCTGTGAAAATCACGCGTGATGCGCCCGCCTCCTTTAAGAAACCGAAAAAGCAGACGCTGAAAGTGCTCGGCAACGAGCGCGTCACGGCCGGCGGCAACGTCAAGCGCGCGAAGAAGCGGCAGACCAGCGGGAAGCGCCAGCATCAGGCAGTGAAATGATGAAACGGCGCGTGTGCTTCACGAGAAGCGCGCGCTGCCGCAACTGTAAGCGCGATCAGCTGCGTGCGCGCTTGGCCGCCATCTTGGCCGACCTGTTCTTCGGCACGATGGCGACTGGTGCCGCGCCCGGCAGACGCCAGACGAGCACCAGCCCGAGCAGGCATTCGATCAAATAGATCGCACTCGACACGCCGTGCAGCATGCCGAACCGCTTGGCATACGGCGAATTCGCCAGATCGATCGGTGCCGGCTTCCTGCGCGGCCATGCGCAGCGAGTCCATGAACGGCTGCAGGCCGAAGTAGCCGACCAGCACGCACAAGAGCATCACCGCGACAATCCACCGGACACGCTTGTAATCCGCGATGCCGTTTTTCACGTAGCGATTGCCGATCAGGATCAGCACCAGCGCGCACACCATGCCGATGATCGCCTCGATGCGGAAAAGTTGTGCCGCGACCGAGCCGGCCTCAGCGCGGTCGAGCATCGAAAACAATACCGGCGCGGCGATGAGACCAAGGGTCAGCAGGCTGCCGACCCATACCATGGAAACGAGACGAAAGACCCGGTGCGCCATCAGACGTAGCGCACGGTGATGATTTCGTATTCGCGCGCGCCGCCCGGAGCCTGCACCGCCACGACATCGCCTTCCGATTTAGAGATCAGTGCGCGCGCGATGGGCGAGCTGACGGAAATGAGGCCGTGGTCGATGTCGGCTTCGTCATCGCCGACGATCTGGTACGTGACCGTGTTGCCCGATTCGAGATCTTCCAGCTCGACGGTGGCGCCGAAGACCACGCGGCCTTCCGCTTCGACCTGCGTCGGGTCGATCACTTGCGCCGCGGCGAGTTTCGACTCCAGCTCCGCGATGCGACACTCGATGAAACCCTGTTTTTCCTTCGCGGCATCGTATTCCGCGTTTTCCGACAGATCGCCCTGCGCGCGCGCTTCCGCGATCGCGTTGATGACCGCCGGACGCTCGACAGCCTTCAGGCGTTGCAATTCGTCGCGCAGCAGTTCCGCGCCGCGCTTCGTCAAAGGAATCGTGCTCATAGACAACCCACAAACAAAAACGTCCAAAAAAATTACCGCGGTTAAGCGCGTCTCCCGCTCGAGGAGACACCGCTTAACCGCGGCTCGTGATACTTAGACCAGTAATCGAAGCCTTAGTTTAGGCGAGCATGCAAGCCTTGTAAATCATAGACTTCCAAATTGCGGAGATAGCGCAAGCCTTCGACCGCCGCGCGCGCCCCCGACATGGTCGTGTAGTACGTAACCTTGTTGGCCTGGGCGCTCATGCGGATGGAGCGCGAGTCCGCAATTGCCGCACGCGTTTCGTCAACCGTCGTAAAGACGAGCGCAATCTCGCCGTTCTTGATCATGTCGACGATGTGCGGACGGCCGTACTTCACCTTGTTGACCGTCTTGACCGGCACGCCCGCTGCGGCGATCGCGGCTGCCGTGCCCTTGGTCGCGACGATCGGATAGCCGAGTTCGTGCAGCATTTGCGCGACTTCGACGGCCTTGGGCTTGTCGGCGTCCATGACGGTCAGCAGCACGGTGCCCGATTCCGGCAGACGCGAGCCCGCCGCCAACTGCGACTTGAAGAGCGCTTCGCCGAACGTGCGGCCCACGCCCATCACCTCGCCGGTCGAACGCATTTCCGGTCCAAGCACCGGATCGACAGCCGGGAACTTGACGAACGGGAACACGGCTTCCTTGACGCTGAAGTACGGCGGAATCACTTCCTTCGTGACGCCCTGCTGCTTGAGCTTCTGACCGACCATTGCGCGTGCGGCGATCTTCGCGAGCGGCAAGCCCGTGGCCTTCGACACGTATGGCACCGTGCGCGATGCGCGCGGATTCACTTCCAGCACGTAGATGATGTCCTTCTTCGAGCCGTCGTCCTGGGGGACTTGCTGGATCGCGAACTGCACGTTCATCAGGCCGACGACGTTCAGCGCCTTCGCCATTGCGGCGGTTTGTCGCTTCAGTTCGTCGACCGTTTCCGTCGACAGCGAGTACGGCGGCAGCGAGCATGCCGAGTCGCCCGAGTGCACGCCCGCCTGTTCGATGTGCTCCATCACGCCGCCGATGAACACATCGTCGCCATCGGAGATGCAATCGACGTCGCATTCGATCGCATCGTTCAGGAAGCGGTCGAGCAGCACCGGCGAGTCGTTTGACACCTTCACGGCTTCGCGCATGTAGCGCTCGAGGTCACGCGGCTCGTGGACGATTTCCATCGCGCGGCCGCCCAGCACGTACGACGGACGCACGACCAGCGGATAGCCGATCTCTTCCGCGAGCTTCAGCGCTTCGTCTTCGGCGCGCGCCGTGCGGTTCGGCGGCTGGCGCAGGTCGAGATCCTTGAGCAGCTTCTGGAAGCGCTCGCGGTCTTCGGCTGCGTCGATCATGTCCGGCGACGTGCCGATGATCGGCACGCCGTTCGCTTCGAGATCGAGCGCGAGCTTGAGCGGCGTCTGGCCGCCGTATTGCACGATCACGCCAACCGGCTTTTCGAGATCGACGATTTCGAGCACGTCTTCGAGCGTCAGCGATTCGAAGTACAGACGGTCGGACGTGTCGTAGTCGGTCGAGACGGTTTCTGGGTTGCAGTTGACCATGATGGTTTCATAGCCGTCCTCGCGCATCGCGAGTGCGGCATGCACGCAGCAATAGTCGAACTCGATGCCCTGCCCGATCCGGTTCGGGCCGCCGCCCAGCACCATGATCTTCTTCTTGTCCGTCGGGATCGCTTCGCACTCTTCCTCGTAGGTCGAGTACATGTACGCCGTCTTCGTGGCGAACTCGGCCGCGCACGTGTCGACGCGCTTGTAGACCGGGCGCACGTTCAGTTCATGGCGACGCTTGCGCACGTCGGCTTGATTCGAACCCGTGAGTTTCGCGAGACGGCGGTCCGAGAAGCCGCTCTTCTTCAGATACAGCAGTTCGTCCTTCGTGAGGCTTTCCAGCGTGCGGCCTTCGAGCACCTTTTCCTTCAGGATGATCTGCTCGATCTGCGCGAGGAACCACGGATCGATCGAGGTTTCCTCGAAGATCTCTTCCATGGTGAGGCCGAGACGGAATGCATCGCCGAGATACCAGATGCGGTCCGGGCCCGGCTCGCCGATCTCGCGGATCACTTCGTCGCGGCTCGTGGTCTTTTCATCGAAACCGTCGACGCCCACTTCCAGACCGCGCAGCGCCTTCTGGAACGATTCCTGGAATGTGCGGCCCATCGCCATCACTTCGCCGACGGACTTCATCTGCGTGGTCAGGCGCGAATCGGCCTCGCGGAATTTCTCGAACGCGAAGCGCGGCACCTTCGTGACGACGTAATCGATCGTGGGCTCGAACGATGCCGGCGTCTGACCGCCGGTGATTTCGTTCTTGAGCTCGTCGAGCGTGTAGCCGCATGCGAGCTTCGCGGCGACCTTGGCGATCGGGAAGCCCGTCGCCTTCGACGCCAGCGCCGACGAACGCGACACGCGCGGGTTCATTTCGATCACGACCATGCGGCCGTCGCGCGGATTGATCGCGAACTGCACGTTCGAGCCGCCCGTATCCACGCCGATCTCGCGCAGCACCGCGAGCGACGCGTTACGCAGCACCTGATATTCCTTGTCGGTGAGCGTCTGAGCAGGCGCCACGGTGATGGAGTCGCCCGTGTGCACGCCCATCGGGTCGAGGTTTTCGATCGAGCAGACGATGATGCAGTTGTCCTTTTTATCGCGGACGACTTCCATCTCGTACTCTTTCCAGCCGAGCAGCGATTCTTCGATCAGCAGCTCGCGCGTCGGCGAAAGATCCAGACCCCGACGGCAGATCTCTTCGAACTCTTCCTTGTTATACGCGATACCGCCGCCCGAGCCGCCCAGCGTGAACGACGGACGAGTGACGGTCGGATAGCCGCCGCTGCCCGTCGCCTCGGCGATCTGCGCCTGCACGGCGAGCGCTTCTTCCATCGAATGGGCGATGCCCGACTTGGCCGAACCCAGGCCGATCTTCGTCATCGCGTCCTTGAACTTCTGGCGGTCTTCCGCCTTGTCGATCGCTTCCGGCGATGCGCCGATCAACTCGACATTGTATTTCTCGAGCACGCCGTGATGGAAAAGGTCCAGCGCGCAGTTGAGTGCGGTCTGTCCGCCCATGGTCGGCAGGATCGCGTCGGGACGCTCCTTCGCGATGATGCGCTCGACCACTTCCCACGAGATCGGCTCGATGTAGGTGACGTCGGCCGTGTTCGGGTCGGTCATGATCGTCGCCGGATTGCTGTTGACGAGGATGACCTTGTAGCCTTCCTCACGCAGCGCTTTACACGCCTGCGCGCCCGAATAATCGAACTCGCACGCCTGGCCGATGATGATCGGACCCGCGCCGATGATGAGGATGCTCTTGATGTCTGTGCGCTTCGGCATAACTGCTCTCGATGAATATGTGCTGTGTTCTGTTCTGTGCTTTTAGCTTTCTTCAAGCGGCGACCTTCGCCGTCTCCATCAGCTTGATGAAGCGGTCGAACAGATACGCGATGTCGTGCGGGCCAGGCGAGGCCTCGGGGTGGCCCTGGAAGCAGAACGCGGGTTTGTCTGTGAGCGCGAAGCCCTGGAGCGTGCCGTCGAAGAGCGAGACGTGCGTGACCTTGGTGTTCGCGGGCAGCGTCGATGCGTCCACTGCGAAGCCGTGATTCTGCGACGTGATCACCACGCGGCCGTCTTCCATGTCCTTCACCGGATGATTCGCGCCGTGGTGGCCCGTCTTCATCTTGATCGTCTTCGCGCCGAGCGCAAGGCCCATGATCTGATGGCCGAGGCAGATACCGAACGTCGGGATGCCGCGCTCGATGAACTCGCGCGTCGCGGCGATCGCGTAGTCGCACGGCTCCGGATCGCCGGGGCCGTTCGACAGGAAGATGCCGTCCGGATTCAGCGCGAGCGCTTCGGCGGCGGTTGCCTGCGCAGGCAGCACGGTAACGTGGCAGCCGCGCTCGGCGAGCATGCGCAGGATGTTGTACTTCACGCCGTAATCGAACACGACGACGCAGAACTTCGGCGCTTCCTGGCGTCCGTAGCCGCTGCCGAGACGCCATTCGGTCTGCGTCCACTCGTAGGGCTTCTCGGTCGACACGACCTTCGCGAGGTCCATGCCGGCGAGACCCGGGAACGAGCGCGCGAGGCCGAGCACCTTCGCTTCGTCGTCGCTGCCGGCGAGAATGCAGCCGTTCTGCGCGCCCTTTTCGCGCAGGATGCGCGTGAGCTTGCGCGTGTCGATGCCCGCGATCGCGACGACGTTTTGCGCCTTCAGGTAGTCGGAAAGCGTCTGCTCGGAACGGAAGTTGGATGCGAGAACCGGCAGGTCGCGGATGATGAGGCCGGCGGCATGGACTTTGGCGGCTTCGACGTCTTCGGCGTTCACGCCGTAGTTGCCGATATGCGGATAGGTCAGCGTGACCATCTGGCGTGCGTAGCTCGGATCCGCCAGGATTTCCTGATAGCCGGTGATGGCGGTATTGAACACGACTTCACCGATTGTCGAACCGGACGCGCTGATCGATTGACCACGAAAGACCGTGCCGTCGGCGAGTGCGAGGAGTGCGGGGGAAAATGACGGCAACACGGGAAGCTCCTTGGGGAACACCCTGTTACCGACCTGTCTGTCCGAAATTCAGGCTTGGCTTCCCGTCGCTCGAAGCGCGCGGGTTTCCTTCGCGCAAGGACGGCGGCGGCTCGCGATGCGCGCATCGCGGTTCGGACCGGCTCGCTTGCGCGAAGCAAACGGGGATCGAAGCAGGCGATTGGCGACGTGCGGCGCGCGCTGACTGGCGCAGCGAACGACGGTGAATGGGAGGTAGGCGCTAGGGTGCGGGTTGATATGCTCAAGGCTTTGAATTATAGCGTGAAAACGCCACATTCGCCAGATTTGGGAAACTTCCGCTTGCAGGCTGCTTGCGTATCGCAGCCTTCGATCAGGACGCGGCGCGCTGCTCTTCGCGGTCGCGCTTGTGCAACGTGCGGCTCGGCAAGAAGTACCAGACCGCGCTTGCAGCCTGCAGCGCGATGAGCGAGAACCACACCGTCACGTGCGCCGAAGCGGGGTAGCGTCCGCCATGCGTGGGCCACCATGAAAGCATCGCGCCCACGCCAACCTGGAAGCCGAAGATCAGCAGAAAAATCACGAGCGTGAGCGTGGTGTGCGCGCGTCCGATCATGTGCGGCGGAAAATACTCCGCGGCGACCGCGTAGCTCAGAATGCCCGCGTCGCTGAAGATGCCGTACGCCGCGAGCAGCGCGGAAGGCGGCAACGGCACCCGCAGCACCATCAGCAGCTGCGTGGTGACGAATAGCACCATGCCGGTTCCGCAGAACGCATACACCGAGACGCCGCGCCGCTCCATCCCGCGCGCCGCCGCGCCAAAGCCGATGCAGCCGAACATCATCGCGAAGCCCAGCACGGAAACGAGCGCGGCGGCATGGGCGGGCGCGAGGTCCATGACGTCAAGCAAAAAGGGACGAATCCAGAGCGACTGCATCGCGTAGAAGACGCCCTGCGAGACGACCGAGAAGGACGCGATCCAGAACACGCCGCTCTTTAGGATGCGCTAGGGAACCTCTGCCAAACTCCCGATCCTGGCACCTGATTGGACTATCCTGGAAAGAAGAGAAATTCAAGGACATCTTCGATGACACAACTTGGTCTTGGTCTGGATCTTTCAACGAAACGTACT
>LFJH01000033.1 GCA_001189335.2 Candidatus Paraburkholderia schumanniana | reverse complement strand
GCGACAACGTGTCGATCACGGTCAAGCTGATCGCCCCGATCGCCATGGAAGAAGGTCTGCGCTTCGCCATCCGCGAAGGCGGCCGTACCGTCGGCGCCGGTGTCGTGGCGAAGATTATCGAGTAAGAGCCAGATCGAGTAAGAGCCAGAGATCTTCTCGGTAGTTAGCGGTTTCGGGGTCGGCGAAATCCGTCGGCCCCAAATGGTTTAGGGGTGTAGCTCAACTGGCAGAGCGTCGGTCTCCAAAACCGAAGGTTGGGGGTTCGATTCCCTCTGCCCCTGCCAAATTCTTGCGTCAAGTGGCGCTGTGTTTAAGGTGTTATGGCGAATCCTTCCATCGAAACTGTAAATACTTCCGGCGACAAGTTGATGTTGATGGCGGGTGTATTGTTGGTCTTGGCCGGATTCGTGGGTTTTTTCTGGCTCTCTGGCCAAGAATGGTACGTCCGCGGCGCAGCACTTGCTGTCGGTGTCATCGCGGGTGTCGCAGTCGGTCTTTTCTCTGCACCGGGCAAAGGGTTCATCGCCTTCGCCAAAGACTCGTACAAGGAAGTCCGCAAGGTTGTTTGGCCGACCCGCAAAGAGGCCACGCAAACCACCCTGGTGGTCTTCGCGTTTGTTCTGATCATGGCCATATTCCTTTGGCTTAGCGATAAGTCGATCGAATGGGTGATATTCTCGGCGATTCTGGGTTGGAAATGATATGAGCGATACTCCGACATCCCCGGGCGGAAAGCGTTGGTATGTGGTGCACGCCTACTCCGGAATGGAGAAGAGCGTGCAACGCGCGCTTCAGGAGCGCATCGAACGCGCGGGTATGCAAGATCAATTCGGTCAGGTTGTCGTTCCGACCGAGGAAGTTGTTGAAGTGAAGGGTGGCCACAAATCGGTCACCGAACGTCGTTTCTTCCCGGGCTATGTGCTCGTGGAAATGGAAATGACGGACGAAACTTGGCACTTGGTCAAGAATACGGCCAAGGTCACCGGTTTCGTCGGTGGCGCGCGCAATCGCCCGAGTCCCATCTCGCCGCGTGAAGTCGAAAAGATCATGTCGCAGATGCAGGAAGGCGTCGAAAAGCCGCGTCCCAAGACACTCTTCGAAGTGGGTGAGATGGTTCGTGTGAAGGAAGGTCCTTTCACGGACTTTAACGGCAATGTCGAAGAAGTGAACTACGAAAAATCCAAGGTTCGTGTCTCCGTGACTATCTTCGGGCGCTCGACGCCAGTCGAACTGGAGTTCGGTCAGGTCGAAAAGACGTGATCGAAGACATCGCGCGTGGCCTCGCGGCCATCGCGCGATTCGCGCTTACAGCCCGCGTCATGGCTGTTGAGGAGCGTCAGTATGGGGTTCGGTCCGAACGCGCGCTATCACTCATCGAACGCTCACGCGTTCAGCAGAGGTTTTCAACATGGCAAAGAAAATCATCGGCTTTATCAAGCTGCAGATTCCTGCAGGTAAAGCCAACCCGTCGCCGCCCGTCGGTCCGGCACTGGGCCAACGCGGCCTGAACATCATGGAGTTCTGCAAGGCGTTCAACGCGCAGACTCAGGGCATGGAGCCGGGTCTGCCGGTGCCGGTCGTCATTACGGCATTCGCGGACAAGAGGTTCACGTTCATCATGAAGACGCCGCCGGCTACCGTTCTGATCAAGAAGGCAGCCAAGATCGACAAGGGTTCGAGCAAGCCGCACACCGACAAGGTCGGTAACATCACCCGCGCTCAAGCGGAAGAAATCGTGAAGACCAAGATGCCGGATCTTACGGCAGTTGACCTGGACGCAGCCGTGCGTACGATCGCCGGCAGCGCGCGTTCGATGGGCATCACTGTGGAGGGCGTGTAAATGGCTAAGCTTTCGAAGCGCCTTCAGGCATTCGCGAATAAGGTTGATCGACAGAAGCTGTACGCGATCGACGACGCACTGGCACTCGTGAAGGAATGCGCGAGCGCAAAGTTCGACGAGTCGATCGACGTGGCCGTGCAGCTCGGCATCGATGCGAAGAAGTCGGACCAAGTGGTTCGTGGCTCCGTCGTTCTGCCGGCTGGTACGGGCAAGTCGGTTCGCGTGGCGGTGTTCGCGCAGGGCGACAAAGCTGAACAAGCGCGCGCAGCTGGCGCGGACGTGGTCGGCATGGAAAACCTGGCCGAGCAAGTCAAGGCTGGCAACCTGAACTTTGACGTCGTGATCGCTTCGCCGGATACGATGCGCGTGGTCGGTACGCTTGGTCAGATTCTCGGCCCGCGCGGCCTCATGCCGAACCCGAAGGTCGGCACGGTGACGCCGGACGTCGCTCAAGCGGTCAAGAACGCTAAGGCGGGTCAGGTGCAATTCCGCGTCGACAAAGCCGGTATCATCCATGGCATGATCGGTCGTGCATCGTTCGAGCAGGCATCGCTGCGCCAGAATCTGTCTGCGCTGATCGAAGCGCTGCAAAAGGCAAAGCCGGCGACGAGCAAGGGCGTGTACCTGCGCAAGATCGCCGTGTCGAGCACGATGGGTGTCGGCGTTCGCGTGGATCAAGCCACGCTGGCGCAGCAGTAACATTTCGGGCGCGGTCGAACGATCGCGCGATAAAGGGCTTTGGGCGGTTGCAAGATTGCAGGCTTGGATCCAGCAACCGGTTGTCAAAGACCGTTGGTGGGGATGCAGCAGGCAGGCATCACCTTAATTCAGCCAACGCAGATGGCGAACCCGAAACAGTTTTGCAGTGATTGAAGTCGGTTGTCGAGCGTCGCGAGGCGGTCACCAATCGATCGAGATACTCCTAACAGTCGGACGCCGTTGTTGAACGTGGTGCATGAGGGTTTGTGGCCCGAATGCACCGAATCTGGAGGTTTAACCGTGCCACTGAACAAAGAAGATAAGCAGGCAGTCGTCGCTGAAGTCGCCGCGCAAGTCGCGAAGGCTCAGACGATGGTGCTCGCTGAGTATCGTGGGATCACGGTTGGCGATCTGACCAAGCTGCGTGCGAAGGCACGCGAGCAACAGGTGTATCTCCGCGTGTTGAAGAACACGCTGGCGCGTCGCGCCGTCGAAGGTACGCCGTTCGTTCCGCTGGCTGAGCAGATGACCGGTCCTCTGATCTACGGTATCTCGGAAGATGCCATTGCCGCTGCCAAGGTCGTCAATGACTTCGGCAAGAGCAATGACAAGTTGATCATCAAGGCTGGTTCTTACGAAGGCAAGGTGATGGACAAGGCAGGCGTGCAAGCGTTGGCCAACATCCCGAGCCGCGAAGAACTGCTCTCCAAGCTGCTGTTCGTCATGCAGGCGCCTGTTTCCGGCTTTGCGCGCGCTATGGCCGCGCTGGCTGAAAAGAAGCAGAGCGAAGCTGCGTAACGGTCACGCTTGGGCGCCAGTTGCTTAAGTTAGACATTAGCTAGATCGCTAGCTCGATCCGAATTCAATCTAGGAGTATTTCAAATGGCAATCGCAAAAGAAGACATCCTCGAAGCCGTTGGCTCGATGTCGGTGCTGGAACTGAACGAACTGGTCAAGGCGTTCGAAGAGAAGTTTGGCGTGTCGGCCGCTGCTGTCACAGTTGCTGGCCCGGCAAGTGCTGGCGGCGCTGCTGCTGAAGAGCAAACCGAGTTCACCGTGAATCTGCTCGAAGCAGGCGCGAACAAGGTGTCGGTGATCAAGGCCGTTCGTGAACTGACGGGTCTCGGCCTGAAGGAAGCGAAGGACCTGGTCGACGGCGCACCGAAGCCCATCAAGGAAGCGGTGCCCAAGGCTGCTGCTGAAGAAGCGAAGAAGAAGCTGGAAGACGCTGGCGCGAAGGCTGAAATCAAGTAAGGTTCAGCGCGCTATGCGAAGGCTGGCGGTTTTTCACCGCCGGCCTTTTTGTGCTTTGTGGGGACGCAGTTTTCGCACCTCTTGGCAGGTATGAATGTCCTCGCAGAAGCCAAAGAGAACGGTCGGATCGGCGTGTTTTTCCGGCAGTTCTCTTTGTCTTCTGAAGCGACTGCAGAAGGCAAGTTTGGTCGGGTAGCGGGAAACACAGGCATCCGCTGCCGTCAGCCAGCGGTTGGTAGCGGCCAACCACCAAGCTTCTAGATTCGCGCGTCCTCTCCTTAGGGCTGGCGCGGGTCTCAGTCGGTGAACACCGGGCCGTGAGGGTATCCCGCCTCGGCAACGCCCGCCGTGATTCGGAGATCGTATGCAATATTCCTTCACCGAGAAGAAGCGTATTCGCAAGAGTTTCGCGAAGCGCCCCATCGTTCACCAAGTTCCCTTTTTGCTGGCGACCCAGCTTGAGTCATTCCAGACGTTTCTGCAAGCGGATACGTCGTCTTCGCAGCGCAAGGCAGAAGGCTTGCAGGCTGCGTTCACCTCTGTTTTCCCGATCGTTTCGCACAACGGTTTCGCGCGGCTCGAATTCGTCAGCTACATGCTTTCGCCGCCCGCATTCAACATCAAGGAATGCCAGCAGCGCGGTCTGACCTACTGTTCGGCCCTGCGCGCAAAGGTGCGCCTGGTTCTGCTCGACAAGGAGTCGCCGAGCAAGCCGGTCGTCAAGGAAGTGAAGGAACAGGAAGTGTACATGGGCGAAATTCCGCTCATGACGCCGACAGGCTCGTTCGTGATCAACGGCACCGAGCGCGTGATCGTTTCGCAGCTCCACCGTTCGCCCGGCGTGTTCTTCGAGCACGACAAGGGCAAGACGCATAGCTCCGGCAAGCTGCTGTTCTCGGCGCGCATCATTCCCTACCGCGGTTCGTGGCTCGACTTCGAGTTCGATCTGAAGGACGTGCTGTACTTCCGTGTCGACCGTCGTCGCAAGATGCCGGTCACGATCCTCCTTAAGGCCATCGGCCTGACGCCGGAACAGATCCTCGCGAATTTCTTAGTGTTCGACAACTTCCAGTTGATGAGCGAAGGCGCGCAGATGGAGTTCGTTCCGGAGCGCCTGCGCGGTGAAGTCGCGCGCTTCGACATCCAGGATCGCGAAGGCAACGTCATCGTCACGAAGGACAAGCGGACCAACGCGAAGCACATTCGCGACCTCGAAAACGCCAAGACGAAGTTCATCTCGGTGCCCGGGGAGTATCTGCTCGGCCGCGTGCTGGCGAAGAACGTGATCGACCCCGAAACGGGTGAAGTGATCGCGAACGCCAACGACGAAATCACCGAAAGCGTGCTCGAAAAGCTGCGCGAGGCGAAGGTCAAGGACATCCAGACGCTCTACACGAACGATCTCGACCAGGGCCCGTACATCTCGTCGACGCTGCGTATCGACGAAACCGCCGACAAGATGGCCGCACGCATCGCGATCTACCGCATGATGCGTCCGGGCGAGCCGCCGACCGAAGAAGCGGTCGAGGCCCTGTTCAACCGTCTGTTCTACAGCGAAGACGCGTACGACCTGTCGAAGGTCGGCCGCATGAAGTTCAACCGCCGCGTCGGCCGTGACGAAATCGTCGGCCCGATGACGCTGCAGGACGACGACATCCTCGCGACCATCAAGATTCTCGTCGAGCTGCGCAACGGCAAGGGCGAAGTGGATGACATCGACCACCTCGGCAATCGTCGCGTGCGTTGCGTCGGCGAACTCGCGGAGAACCAGTTCCGCGCTGGTCTCGTGCGCGTCGAGCGCGCGGTGAAGGAACGCCTCGGCCAGGCCGAAAGTGAAAACCTGATGCCACACGACCTGATCAACTCGAAGCCGATTTCCTCGGCGATTCGCGAGTTCTTCGGTTCGTCGCAGCTTTCGCAGTTCATGGACCAGACCAACCCGCTCTCGGAAATCACGCACAAGCGTCGTGTCTCCGCACTGGGCCCGGGCGGTCTGACACGCGAGCGCGCGGGCTTCGAAGTCCGCGACGTGCATCCGACGCACTACGGCCGTGTGTGCCCGATCGAGACGCCGGAAGGCCCGAACATCGGCCTGATCAACTCGCTCGCGCTCTACGCGCACCTGAACGAGTATGGCTTCCTCGAAACGCCGTACCGCAAGGTCGTGGACAGCAAGGTGACCGATCAGATCGACTACCTGTCGGCGATCGAAGAAGGCCGTTATGTGATCGCTCAGGCGAACGCGGCTGTCGGCGAAGATGGTTCGCTGACCGACGAACTCGTGTCCTCGCGTGAAGCGGGCGAAACGATGATGGTCACGCTGGACCGCATTCAATACATGGACGTGGCGCCGTCGCAGATCGTGTCGGTGGCGGCATCGCTGATTCCGTTCCTCGAGCACGACGACGCGAACCGTGCGTTGATGGGCTCGAACATGCAGCGTCAGGCCGTGCCGTGTCTGCGTCCGGAGAAGCCGGTCGTCGGTACGGGCATCGAGCGTACGGTGGCGGTCGACTCGGGTACGACGGTTCAGGCACTGCGTGGCGGCGTCGTCGATTACGTCGACGCGGGTCGTATCGTGATTCGCGTGAACGATGACGAAGCCGTTGCCGGCGACGTCGGCGTGGACATCTACAACCTGATCAAGTGCACGCGTTCGAACCAGAACACGAACATCAATCAGCGTCCGATCGTGAAGGTCGGCGACAAGGTTTCGCGCGGCGACGTGCTGGCCGACGGCGCCTCGACGGACCTGGGCGAGCTCGCGCTCGGTCAGAACATGCTGGTCGCATTCATGCCGTGGAACGGCTACAACTTCGAAGACTCGATCCTGATCTCCGAAAAGGTCGTGGCCGACGATCGCTATACGTCGATCCACATCGAAGAGTTGAACGTCGTCGCTCGCGACACGAAGCTCGGACCGGAAGAAATCACGCGCGACATCTCGAACCTCGCCGAAGTGCAGCTTGGCCGTCTCGACGAGTCGGGCATCGTGTACATCGGCGCTGAAGTCGAGGCCGGCGACGTGCTGGTCGGCAAGGTCACGCCGAAGGGCGAAACCCAGCTGACGCCGGAAGAAAAGCTGCTGCGCGCGATCTTCGGCGAGAAGGCATCGGACGTGAAGGACACGTCGCTGCGCGTGCCGTCGGGCATGAGCGGCACGGTGATCGACGTGCAGGTGTTCACGCGCGAAGGCATCACGCGCGACAAGCGTGCACAACAGATCATCGACGACGAACTGAAGCGTTATCGTCTCGATTTGAACGACCAGCTGCGCATCGTGGAAGGCGACGCCTTCTCGCGTCTCGCGCGCATGCTGAACGGCAAGGTCGCGAACGGCGGTCCGAAGAAGCTCGCGAAGGGCACGAAGATCGATCTCGTGTACCTCGAAGATCTCGACCACTACCACTGGTTCGACATCCGCCTCGCGGACGAAGAAGCCGCGGCGCAGCTGGAAGCGATCAAGGACTCGATCGAGCAGAAGCGTCACCAGTTCGACCTCGCGTTCGAAGAGAAGCGCAAGAAGCTCACGCAGGGCGACGAACTACCGCCGGGCGTGCTCAAGATGGTCAAGGTGTACCTCGCTGTAAAGCGTCGCCTGCAGCCTGGCGACAAAATGGCGGGCCGCCACGGTAACAAGGGTGTGGTCTCGAAGATCGTTCCGATCGAAGACATGCCTTACATGGCAGACGGCCGTCCGGCAGACGTCGTGCTGAATCCGCTCGGCGTGCCGTCGCGGATGAACGTGGGTCAGATTCTCGAAGTGCATCTGGGCTGGGCCGCGAAGGGTCTCGGCTGGCGTATCGGCGAAATGCTGCAGCGTCAGGCGAAGATCGAGGAACTGCGCGTGTTCCTGACCAAGATCTACAACGAGTCGGGCCGCGAGGAAGAGCTGGAAGGCTTCTCCGACGACGAGATCCTCGAACTGGCGAAGAACCTGCGCGAAGGCGTGCCGTTCGCGACGCCGGTGTTCGACGGTGCGACGGAAGACGAAATGTCGCGTGCGCTGGACCTGGCCTACCCGGACGATATTGCCACGAACCTTGGCATGACGCCGTCGAAGAACCAGGTCACGCTGTACGACGGCCGCACGGGCGAGGCATTCGAGCGTACGGTCACGGTCGGCTACATGCACTATCTGAAACTGCACCACCTGGTCGACGACAAGATGCACGCGCGTTCCACGGGCCCGTACTCGCTCGTCACGCAGCAGCCGCTGGGCGGTAAGGCGCAGTTCGGTGGCCAGCGCTTCGGTGAGATGGAAGTGTGGGCGCTCGAGGCGTATGGCGCGTCGTACGTGCTGCAGGAAATGCTGACGGTCAAGTCGGACGACGTGACGGGCCGGACCAAGGTGTACGAGAACCTGGTCAAGGGCGACCACGTCATCGACGCGGGCATGCCGGAATCCTTCAACGTGTTGGTGAAGGAAATCCGCTCGCTCGGTATTGATATCGATCTGGACCGCAACTAATCGGACTACGGAGAGAAAGCAATGAAAGCTCTGCTCGATCTATTCAAGCAAGTCCAACAAGAAGAAGTTTTTGATGCGATCAAGATCGGCCTCGCGTCGCCCGACAAGATTCGTTCTTGGTCGTTCGGCGAAATGAAGAAGCCGGAGACCATCAACTACCGCACCTTCAAGCCGGAGCGGGATGGTCTGTTCTGCGCGAAGATTTTTGGTCCGATCAAGGACTACGAATGCCTTTGTGGCAAGTACAAGCGCCTGAAGCACCGTGGCGTGATCTGCGAGAAGTGTGGCGTCGAAGTGACGCTGGCGAAGGTGCGCCGTGAACGGATGGGCCACATCGAGCTGGCCTCGCCGGTCGCGCACATCTGGTTCCTGAAGTCGCTGCCGTCGCGTCTGGGCATGGTGCTCGACATGACGCTGCGCGACATCGAGCGCGTGCTGTATTTCGAAGCATACGTGGTGATCGATCCGGGCATGACGCCGCTGAAAGCGCGGCAGATCATGACCGAAGAGGATTACTACACCAAGGTCGAAGAATACGGCGACGAATTCCGTGCCGAAATGGGCGCGGAAGGCGTGCGTGAACTACTGCGCGCGATCAACATCGACGAGCAGGTCGAGATGCTGCGGACCGAACTCAAGAACACGGGTTCGGAAGCGAAGATCAAGAAGTACGCGAAGCGCCTGAAGGTTCTCGAAGCCTTCCAGCGTTCGGGCATCAAGCCGGACTGGATGGTGCTCGAAGTGCTGCCGGTGCTGCCGCCGGAACTGCGTCCGCTCGTGCCGCTGGACGGTGGCCGTTTCGCGACCTCCGACCTGAACGACCTGTATCGCCGCGTGATTAACCGTAACAACCGGTTGAAGCGTCTGCTCGAGCTGAAGGCGCCTGAAATCATCGTCCGCAACGAAAAGCGGATGCTGCAGGAAGCCGTCGACTCGCTGCTCGACAACGGCCGTCGCGGCAAGGCGATGACCGGCGCGAACAAGCGTCCGCTGAAGTCGCTCGCTGACATGATCAAGGGTAAGGGCGGTCGCTTTCGTCAGAACCTGCTCGGTAAGCGTGTCGACTACTCGGGCCGTTCGGTGATCGTGGTTGGCCCGACGCTCAAGCTGCACCAGTGTGGTTTGCCGAAGCTGATGGCGCTCGAACTGTTCAAGCCTTTCATCTTCAACAAGCTGGAAGTGATGGGCGTGGCGACGACCATCAAGGCCGCGAAGAAGGAAGTCGAGAACCAGACGCCGGTGGTGTGGGACATCCTGGAAGAGGTGATCCGCGAGCATCCGGTCATGCTGAACCGCGCGCCTACGCTTCACCGTCTCGGCATTCAGGCTTTCGAGCCGGTGCTGATCGAAGGTAAGGCAATTCAGCTGCACCCGCTCGTCTGTGCGGCGTTCAACGCCGACTTCGACGGTGACCAGATGGCCGTTCACGTGCCGCTGTCGCTCGAAGCGCAGATGGAAGCGCGCGCGCTGATGCTGGCGTCGAACAATGTCCTGTTCCCGGCCAACGGTGATCCGTCGATCGTGCCGTCGCAGGATATCGTGCTCGGCCTGTACTACGCTTCGCGTGAAGCAATCAACGGCAAGGGCGAAGGCCTGACGTTCACAGACGTGTCGGAAGTGATCCGCGCGTACGAGAACAAGGAGGTCGAGCTGGCTTCGCGCGTCAACGTGCGTATCACCGAAATGGTGGCGAACGAAGACAAGAGCGAAGGCGCACCGGCGTTCGTGCCGAAGGTCACGCTGTACGCGACCACGGTCGGCCGTTCGATCCTGTCGGAGATTCTGCCGCCGGGTCTGCCGTTCTCGGTGCTGAACAAGCCGCTGAAGAAGAAGCAGATTTCGCAGCTGATCAACACGGCGTTCCGCAAGTGCGGTCTGCGCGAAACGGTGATCTTCGCCGACCAACTGATGCAGATAGGCTTCCGTCTCGCGACGCGCGCCGGCATCTCGATCTGCGTGGACGACATGCTCGTGCCGCCGCAGAAGGAGACGATCGTCGGCGACGCCGCGAAGAAGGTGAAGGAGTACGACCGTCAGTACATGTCGGGTCTCGTTACCGCGCAGGAACGCTACAACAACGTGGTCGACATCTGGTCGGCGACGTCGGAAGCGGTCGGCAAGGCGATGATGGAGCAGCTCGCAACCGAGCCGGTCGTCGACCGTGACGGCAACGATACGAAGCAGGAGTCGTTCAACTCCATCTACATGATGGCCGACTCGGGCGCTCGTGGTTCCGCGGTGCAGATTCGCCAGCTCGCCGGTATGCGCGGCCTGATGGCGAAGCCGGACGGCTCGATCATCGAGACGCCGATTACCGCGAACTTCCGCGAAGGCCTGAACGTGTTGCAGTACTTCATCTCGACGCACGGCGCTCGTAAGGGTCTGGCGGATACGGCGCTGAAGACTGCGAACTCGGGTTACCTGACGCGCCGTCTCGTCGACGTGACGCAGGATCTGGTCGTCGTCGAAGAAGATTGCGGCACGTCGCAAGGCGTGGCGATGAAGGCGTTGGTCGAAGGCGGTGAAGTCGTCGAAGCGCTGCGTGACCGTATCCTCGGCCGCGTCGCGGTGGCGGACGTCGTCAATCCGGAGACGCAGGAAACGATCTACGCGTCGGGCGATCTGCTCGACGAAGACGCGGTGGAAAAGATCGAGAGCCTCGGCATCGACGAAGTGCGGGTGCGCACGCCGCTCACCTGCGAAACGCGCTATGGCCTGTGCGCCGCGTGCTACGGCCGTGACCTCGGCCGCGGCTCGCGCGTGAACGTCGGCGAAGCGGTGGGTGTGATCGCAGCTCAGTCGATCGGTGAGCCGGGCACGCAGCTGACCATGCGTACGTTCCACATCGGTGGTGCGGCATCGCGTGCGGCAGTTGCTTCGACGGTGGAAGCGAAGTCGAACGGTACCGTGCGCTTTACGGCCACGATGCGTTACGTCACCAACGCGAAGGGCGAGCAGGTCGTCATTTCGCGCTCCGGTGAGGCGATCATCGCGGACGACCTCGGTCGCGAGCGCGAGCGTCACAAGATCCCGTACGGCGCGACGCTGCTGCAGCTCGACGGCGCGACGATCAAGGCCGGTGCGCAACTGGCTCAATGGGATCCGCTGACGCGTCCGATCATCACCGAGTGGGGCGGTACGGTGAAGTTCGAAAACGTCGAGGAAGGCGTGACGGTGGCCAAGCAGATCGACGACGTGACCGGTCTTTCGACCCTCGTCGTGATTGATGCGAAGCGCCGCGGCTCGCAGACGAAGAGCGTGCGTCCGCAGGTGAAACTGCTCGACGCGAACGGCGAGGAAGTGAAGATCCCGAACACCGAGCATTCGGTGCAAATCGGCTTCCAGGTCGGCGCACTGATCACCGTGAAGGATGGTCAGCAGGTGCAGGTCGGTGAAGTGCTGGCGCGTATTCCGGTTGAAGCGCAGAAGACGCGTGACATTACCGGTGGTCTGCCGCGCGTGGCCGAACTGTTCGAAGCGCGCTCGCCGAAGGACGCGGGTATTCTCGCGGAAGTCACGGGCACGACGTCGTTCGGTAAGGACACGAAGGGCAAGCAGCGTCTCGTCATCACGGACCTCGAGGGCAATCAGCACGAGTTCCTGATCGCAAAGGAAAAGCAGGTCCTGGTGCACGATGGTCAGGTCGTCAACAAGGGCGAAATGATCGTGGACGGTCCGGCCGATCCGCACGACATCCTGCGTCTGCAGGGGATCGAGGCGTTGTCGCGCTACATCGTCGACGAAGTGCAGGACGTGTACCGTCTGCAGGGCGTGAAGATCAACGACAAGCACATCGAAGTGATCGTGCGTCAGATGCTGCGTCGTGTGCAGATCGTCGATAACGGCGATACGCGCTTCATCCCGGGCGAGCAGGTCGAGCGTTCGGACATGCTGGACGAAAACGACAAGATGATCGCGGAAGACAAGCGTCCGGCGACGTACGACAACGTGCTGCTCGGTATCACGAAGGCATCGCTGTCGACCGATTCGTTCATCTCGGCGGCGTCGTTCCAGGAAACGACGCGCGTGCTGACCGAAGCGGCGATCATGGGCAAGCGCGACGATCTGCGTGGCCTGAAGGAAAACGTGATCGTCGGCCGTCTGATTCCGGCCGGTACGGGTCTCGCCTTCCACAAGGCGCGCCGTGTGAAGGAATCGTCGGATCGCGAGCGTTTCGACCAGATCGTGGCCGAAGAGGCATTCGACTTTGGTACGCCGGAAACCCCGGCAGCGGAGCAGCAGCCGCATACCAACGAGTAAGCGTCTCTCGCTCGTAGCGTCATCGAACCGCCCAGCTCAGGCTGGGCGGTTTTTTTTCGTGTGTCCATCACGCGCGGTCACCCTCGGCCGTTTGGCTAACGCCGTTTTTGCGTTCGCACGCGTTGGTAGAATTCGTCATCTTTCTCGTCGCAACCCGCCTTTCGCACATGTCCCGGTCGCTCGAAATACTCAACGAAATCTTCGGCTATCCCGCATTCCGCGGACAACAGGCGGAGATCATCGAGCATGTCGCGAACGGCGGCGATTCTCTCGTGCTCATGCCGACGGGTGGCGGCAAGTCGCTGTGCTATCAGATACCGTCGCTGGTCCGGCGCGAGGCCGGCCTCGGCGCGGGCATCGTCGTGTCGCCGCTCATCGCGCTGATGCAGGACCAGGTTGCGGCGCTCACCGAAGTCGGCGTGCGTGCCGCGTATCTCAATTCGACGCTCTCAGGCGCCGAAGCCGCCGCAACTGAACGCGCGCTGCGCAACGGCGAGATCGACCTGCTGTATGTCGCGCCGGAACGCTTGATGACGCCGCGCTTTCTCGATCTGCTCGACAGCGCGTCGGTCGGCCTGTTCGCAATCGACGAAGCACACTGCGTGTCGCAATGGGGCCACGACTTTCGTCCCGAATATATCCAGCTGTTGGTGTTGCATGAGCGCTTTCCGGACGTGCCGCGCGTCGCACTCACTGCCACGGCGGACGCCATCACACGCGACGAGATCGTGCATCGTCTCGCACTCGACGACGCGCGCATCTTCGTCTCGAGCTTCGATCGGCCAAACATTCGCTACCGCATCGTCGAGAAGGACAACGCGCGCTCGCAACTGCTGGATTTCATCCGCGCCGAGCATGCGAACAAGGACGGCACGACGGATGCGGGCGTCGTGTATTGCCTGTCGCGCCGCAAGGTCGAGGAAACGGCGGATTGGCTGAAAGGCCAGGGAATCCGCGCGCTGCCGTATCACGCGGGCATGGAATTCGAGACGCGTCAGAAGCATCAGGAAATGTTCCAGCGCGAAGAAGGCATCGTCATGTGCGCGACGATCGCGTTCGGCATGGGCATCGACAAGCCGGACGTGCGTTTCGTCGCCCATCTGGATTTGCCGAAGAGCGTCGAGGGTTACTATCAGGAAACCGGGCGCGCTGGCCGCGACGGCTTGCCGGCGAACGCCTGGATGGCGTATGGACTGGGCGACGTCGTGCAGCAGCGCAAGATGATCGACGAGTCCGAAGCCGACGACGCCCACAAGCGTGTGCAGACCGGCAAGCTCGACGCGTTGCTCGGTCTGTGCGAAGTGGCATCGTGTCGCCGCGTGCGCTTGCTCGCCTATTTCGGCGAGACGAGCAAGCCGTGCGGTAATTGCGATACATGCCTCGAACCGCCCGAGTCTTTCGATGCGACACGCGAGGCCCAGATGGCGCTGTCTTGTGTGTACCGCGCGCAGAAGGCGAGCGGCTTTCGCTTCGGGGCGGGACATCTGATCGACATCCTGCGCGGCACGCGCAGCGAGAAGGTACTGCAGCGCGGACACGAGAAGCTGTCGACGTTCGGCGTCGGCTCGGCACTCTCCGAACCGGAATGGCGCGCTGTTTTCCGGCAACTGGTGGCATTCGGCTACCTCGCCGTCGATCACGACGGCTTTGGCGCGCTCGTGCTGACCGATGCCAGCAAGCCCGTCCTCAAGGGCGAGGAGCGCGTCACCCTGCGCAAGTACGTGAAGCCGATGCGCTCGCGTCAAACATCTGCCCGCACGGGCGAGCGCGCCGATCCGACCGCCGGAATGTCGCCGCGCGAAAAGGCCCGGTGGGAGCGGCTGCGCGCATGGCGCGCAGAAACCGCGAAAAGCGATGGTGTGCCGGCGTACGTCATCTTCCACGACGCGACGCTCGCGGAAATCGCACGCAGCGACCCCGATACGGTCGACGATTTGTATCACATTCCGGGCATCGGCGTGCGCAAGCTGGAGCGGTTTGGCGACGAATTGCTCGACGTCGTGGGTTCGGACTGAAGATATTCGCCCAAACGGCTTGCGAAGCCCACGCAACGTATTGACGCGATTGCGATTTTCGGAATATCATGTTTATTTATTGTTCTTGGTCCGCTTTCGGATCTGGCCTATAGTCGGCGTCAGAGCGAAACCCATTGGCGAGAGCGTCAAAACGCGCAATTCTGTTCGCTTTGCCCGAAAGAATTGCGTCGATTCTGTTCATTTTTAGGATTAGACAATGCCAACCATCAATCAACTGGTTCGCAAAGGCCGCGCGTCGGAAACGACGAAGAGCAAGTCGCCGGCCCTGCAGGACTGCCCGCAGCGTCGCGGCGTGTGCACCCGCGTGTACACCACGACGCCGAAGAAGCCTAACTCGGCACTCCGTAAGGTTACCAAGGTTCGTCTGACGAACGGCTTCGAAGTCATTTCGTACATCGGTGGTGAAGGCCACAACCTGCAAGAGCACTCGGTCGTGCTGATCCGCGGCGGCCGCGTGAAGGATTTGCCGGGTGTGCGTTACCACATGGTTCGCGGCTCGCTGGATACCCAGGGCGTCAAGGACCGTAAGCAGGCTCGCTCGAAGTACGGCGCGAAGCGTGCGAAGGCTGGCAAGTAAGTCGCCAGTCGGACGTTAGGAATCAGGTCGCCGCAAGGCGGTCAAGGCGGTGGTGCCGGAAATGCCGGTGCTGTCGAGTAAGTGGTCACCCGGCCAAGCTGGTTTAGTCGAAGAGATGGATCGGGTTAGTTGGTGGCCGCGGAGCTGAAAGTCGCTCCAACTGAAAAAGTAAAGGAAGAATCATGCCGCGTCGTCGCGAAGTTCCCAAGCGGGAAATGTTGCCGGATCCGAAGTTCGGCAACGTAGATGTAGCCAAGTTCATGAACGTGCTGATGCTCTCCGGCAAGAAGTCGGTTGCCGAGCGTATCGTGTACGGCGCTTTTGAACAGATCCAGACCAAGGGTGGCAAGGACCCGCTGGAAGTGTTCACGGTTGCGCTTAACAACGTGAAGCCGGTGGTCGAAGTGAAGAGCCGTCGCGTTGGTGGTGCCAACTATCAGGTTCCGGTCGAAGTGCGTCCCTCGCGTCGTATGGCATTGGCGATGCGTTGGTTGCGTGAAGCCGCGAAGAAGCGCAGCGAAAAGTCGATGGCCCTGCGTCTCGCAGGTGAACTGCAGGAAGCGGCCGAAGGCCGTGGTGGCGCAATGAAGAAGCGCGACGAAGTTCACCGCATGGCGGAGGCCAACAGGGCATTCTCGCACTTCCGTTTCTAAGCTCCCGCTCATAGGGATAGGGCAAACGGAAAATCAGGGCGGGTGCGCTACTCCAGGCGCCTCGCCCGTTTGTGTTAGGGCGCTGCCGGCAATCCGCTGGCGCGCCGACCGAAAAAAGGATCCAAAGTGGCTCGCAAGACACCTATCGAGCGCTACCGCAACATCGGTATTAGCGCTCACATCGACGCCGGCAAAACGACGACGACCGAGCGCATCCTGTTCTACACGGGCGTGAACCACAAGATCGGTGAAGTTCACGACGGCGCAGCAACGATGGACTGGATGGAGCAGGAGCAGGAGCGCGGCATCACGATTACGTCGGCTGCTACCACTGCCTTCTGGAAGGGCATGGGCGGCAACTACCCCGAGCACCGCATCAACATCATCGACACGCCGGGACACGTTGACTTCACGATCGAAGTGGAGCGCTCGATGCGCGTCCTCGACGGCGCGTGCATGGTCTACTGCGCGGTGGGCGGTGTGCAGCCGCAGTCGGAAACCGTGTGGCGTCAGGCGAACAAGTACAAGGTTCCCCGTCTCGCGTTCGTCAACAAGATGGACCGGACCGGCGCAAACTTCTTCAAGGTCTATGACCAGCTGAAGACCCGCCTGAAGGCGAACCCGGTGCCCGTCGTCGTGCCGATCGGCTCGGAAGAGAACTTCAAGGGCGTCGTCGATCTGCTCAAGATGAAGGCGATCATTTGGGACGAGGCGTCGCAAGGCACCAACTTCGACTACGTGGACATCCCGACCGAACTCGTCGATTCGTGCAACGAGTGGCGCGAAAAGATGATCGAATCGGCTGCCGAGTCGAGCGAAGAGCTGATGGAAAAGTACCTCGGCGGTGAAGAGCTGTCCGAGGCGGAAATCGTCAAGGCGCTGCGTGACCGCACCATCGCGTGCGAAATCCAGCCGATGCTTTGCGGCACCGCGTTCAAGAACAAGGGCGTGCAGCGCATGCTCGACGCCGTCATCGACTTCCTGCCGTCGCCGGTCGACATTCCGCCGATCACAGGCGAGCTCGAAAGTGGCGATTCCGCCGAGCGCAAGGCGTCGGACGACGAGAAGTTCTCGTCGCTCGCGTTCAAGATCATGACCGATCCGTTCGTCGGCCAGCTGATCTTCTTCCGCGTGTACTCGGGCGTCATCAATTCGGGCGACACGGTGCTGAACTCGACCAAGGGCAAGAAAGAGCGCCTCGGCCGTATTCTGCAGATGCACGCGAACCAGCGCGAAGAAATCAAGGAAGTCCGCGCGGGCGACATCGCTGCTGCGGTCGGTCTGAAGGAAGCGACCACGGGCGACACGCTGTGCGATCCGGCGAACCCGATCGTTCTGGAACGCATGGTGTTCCCGGAGCCGGTGATTTCGCAGGCCGTCGAGCCGAAGACGAAGGCTGACCAGGAAAAGATGGGCCTGGCGCTGAACCGTCTCGCGCAGGAAGACCCGTCGTTCCGCGTCCAGACGGACGAGGAATCGGGCCAGACCATCATTTCGGGCATGGGCGAGCTCCACCTCGAAATTCTGGTCGACCGCATGAAGCGCGAATTCAACGTGGAAGCGACCGTCGGCAAGCCGCAGGTTGCATACCGCGAAACGATCCGCACGACGGCGGCAGACGTCGACGGCAAGTTCGTCAAGCAGTCGGGCGGTCGCGGCCAGTACGGTCACGCGGTCATCACGCTCGAGCCGAACGAGCAGGGCAAGGGCTACGAGTTCCTGGACGAGATCAAGGGCGGCGTGATTCCGCGCGAATACATCCCGGCCGTGGACAAGGGTATCCAGGAAACGCTGAAGTCGGGCGTGCTGGCTGGCTTCCCGGTTGTGGACGTGAAGGTGCACCTGACGTTCGGTTCGTACCACGACGTGGACTCGAACGAAAACGCGTTCCGTATGGCCGGCTCGATGGCCTTCAAGGAAGCGATGCGCAAGGCAAGCCCGGTCATCCTCGAACCGATGATGGCTGTGGAAGTCGAAACGCCGGAAGACTACATGGGCAACGTGATGGGCGACCTGTCGGGCCGTCGCGGTATCGTCCAGGGCATGGAAGACATGGTCGGCGGCGGCAAGATCGTGCGCGCCGAAGTGCCGCTGTCGGAGATGTTCGGCTACTCGACTTCGCTGCGCTCGCTGACGCAAGGCCGTGCCACGTACACGATGGAGTTCAAGCACTATGCTGAAGCTCCGCGTAACGTCGCGGACGCGATCATCAACGCCAAGGGTAAGTAATCCCGCAAGTAATTTCGGCGCAAGCCACAAGCTCTAAACCGATAACCAAACTTTTGAACGAAGGTAACCATGGCCAAAGGTAAATTCGAGCGGACCAAGCCGCACGTGAACGTGGGCACGATCGGTCACGTTGACCACGGCAAGACCACGCTGACGGCAGCGATCACGACGGTGCTGACGCAGAAGTTCGGCGGCG
>LFJH01000032.1 GCA_001189335.2 Candidatus Paraburkholderia schumanniana | reverse complement strand
GGCCGCAGGCCCGTGCGCAACGCCCAGGTGGGCAAGAAATGCAGGCGCAAAGCTTTACTCACGATGACCCCGCCTCTGTTTGCGACCGAATCGATGAATACAACGGCTTGTTCAGCGTTGCCTTAATACGCCCCGGCAAAAAAAGGGCGCAGCGCGCGATATTTCGGAAAGCACCGTGTCAGAATAAAAAAGCCTCGAGCGTCAAAGCTCGAGGCTTTTTCAGGGCGCGACTTACTGACTGCCGTCAGAAAGGGATGTCGTCGTCCATGTCATCGAAGCCGCCACCGGCCGATGCGCTCGGACGACTCGAATCGCCACCGGCCCCGCCGCCGCTCGCACGACCGCCCGCAGGCGCCCGCCCACCGCCGCCGGAGCGGTCCATCGGGGCGCTGCGGCTGTAGCCGCCGTCATCGCCGCCACCGCCCGCACCGCCACGACCGCCCAGCATCTGCATCTGATCAGCGACGATTTCCGTCGAATAGCGTTCCTGCCCCGACTGATCCGTCCACTTGCGCGTGCGGATGCGCCCTTCGATGTACACCGAGGAGCCTTTCTTCAGATACTCATTGACGATTTCCGCAAGCCTGCCGAAGAACGCGACACGATGCCACTCCGTCAATTCCTTGAATTCGCCGGATGCCTTGTCCTTGTAGCGGTCCGTCGTTGCGAGACGGATGTTCGCCACGGCGTCGCCGCTCGGGAGGTAGCGGGTTTCCGGGTCGGCGCCCAGATTGCCCACGAGAATGACCTTGTTGACTGATGCCATGATTTCTCCGGTAGATTCCTTGCTTACTGTCAGCCGCGCGGCGCCATCATGCCGATTCCGCCTGTAGGCAGATTCGGCCACACCGCGCAGGCCAGATTCGATGATTCAGAAACATTCAGAAACGCTCTCAGGCCGCGCGCTCGCTTCGACGCGGCGGCGGCTTCATCCGGGCCGCGACCAGCAGCCAGGCGAGCACCAGCGCCGAACTTGCGAAGAAAACCGCGCTCGGCCCGTCGAGCTTGAGCAGCCAACCGCCGATCACCCCGCCCAACGCGAGACCGATCGACTGCGTAGTGTTGTACACGCCCGCTGCCGCGCCTTTTCTCGTGCCCGGCGCGAGTTTCGACACCAACGACGGCTGCGAAGCCTCCAGCACGTTGAAGCCGAGAAAGTACACGAACAGAATTGCGGCCACGGACCACAGCGTATGGGGAGCGGCGCCCAATAACAACTGGCCGATCAGGATAAGCCCGATCGCACTCAGCATGACACTCTTCATTTTTCCACGTTTCTCGGCGGCGATGATGGCAGGAACCATCATCACGAAGGCGAGCGCCATGACCGGCAGGTAGATTTTCCAGTGCGACGCGACGGGCAGCCCGCCCGCCTCCAGAATGCGCGGCACGACTAGAAACAGCGCGGTCTGCGTCGCGTGCAGCACGAGTACGCTAAAATTCAGCCGCAGCAACTCGACGTTGTGCAGCACTTCCGCGAAAGGCGCCTTGACGTGGACAGGATGGGCAGGCGGATCCGGCACGATCCACAGCACCACGCCCACCGCGACGATCGACAACGCGCCGATCACCGTGAAGAGTCCATTCATGCCGACCCAGTGGAACACGATCGGCGCGCCGACGATCGCCACCGCGAACGACACGCCGATGCTGCCGCCGACCATCGCCATCGCCTTCGTGCGGTTTTCCTCGTGCGTCAGATCCGCGATGAATGCGATCACCGCCGACGACACCGCGCCCATGCCCTGAATCACGCGCCCGGCGATGATCCACGCCATCGAATGCCCGATCGCCGCGACGAAACTGCCGAGCGCGAACACCAGCAGCCCGAATGCGATCACCGGTTTGCGTCCGAGCTTGTCGGAAATCCATCCGTAGAAGATATAGAGCATCGACTGCGTGACGCCGTAGGCGCCCAGCGCGATGCCAACGAGCAGTACGTTGTCGCCGCCGGGGATCGTTTTCGCGTAGATCGAAAACACCGGCATGATCATGAAGAGCCCGAGCATGCGCAGCGCAAAGATGGCGGCGAGCGATACGGTCGCGCGCAGCTCCGGTGCGGAGAGACGTGTGGACGTGGCAGACGGATTGGACATCAGAAACGGGAAAAGGATGAGGGTCGCGTCTGGCCTGGCCCGCGGCG
Source organism: Candidatus Paraburkholderia schumanniana (assembly GCA_001189335.2). Lineage (GTDB taxonomy): Bacteria > Pseudomonadota > Gammaproteobacteria > Burkholderiales > Burkholderiaceae > Caballeronia > Caballeronia schumanniana. The sequence continues at coordinate 16,102 of LFJH01000032.1, read as the reverse complement.
CAGCCAGACGCGGCCGCCTTGTTGTTGCTCGAAACGGCACTAAACGGCACTGGCACTAGGCACTATATGGGACGGGCGGCCTGGAGGGCGGTGCTTTCTATTCGCTTGCCAGCCGCTTGCGCCACGCACATGCCGGCAAGTCCCCGCGCCGGCCGTTCGGCACACATCCGGCCCTTGGGACACGGGCGCCGCGCCCTTTAAAATTCATTATAGTAACAGGTTTGGCCCCCTCACTTTCCGCCAGCTTCGCCGGTCAGACACGGACCTAAACCCAGACCCAAGCTCAGTCGCAGGCCCGTCGGGGAAAGGCCGGCACTGCTGCTGGGAAGGCTCGAAGAAACCCGGAAACACCCGAAAGAACCCCGGAACAAACTCGTGGAAGAAATTCGCATTCGTGGGGCTCGCACCCACAATCTGAAGAATGTCAGTCTCGACTTGCCGCGCCACAAGCTGATCGTGATCACCGGGCTGTCCGGGTCGGGCAAGTCGTCGCTCGCATTCGATACGCTTTACGCGGAGGGTCAGCGGCGCTATGTGGAAAGCCTTTCAGCCTATGCGCGGCAATTTTTGCGGTTGATGGAAAAGCCCGACGTCGATCTGATCGAAGGCCTGTCTCCGGCCATTTCCATCGAACAGAAGGCCACGTCGCACAATCCGCGCTCGACCGTCGGCACGGTCACGGAAATCCACGACTATCTGCGTCTCTTGTACGCGCGCGTCGGCACGCCGTATTGCCCGGATCATCTGATTTCGCTCGAAGCGCAAAGCGTCTCCCAAATGGTCGACGCCGCGCTCGCGCTGCCCGAAGAAACCAAGCTCATGATCCTCGCGCCGGTCGTGGCGGACCGCAAGGGCGAGCACGTCGAGCTGTTCGAGGAAATGCAGGCGCAGGGCTTCATCCGTTTTCGTATCCGCTCGGGAGGCGGCACGGCAAACGAGGGCGTCGCAAAAATCTATGAAGTCGATTCGCTGCCCAAGCTGAAGAAAACCGACAAGCACACGATCGATGTCGTGATCGACCGGCTGAAAGTGCGGCCGGACATGAAGCAGCGTCTCGCGGAATCATTCGAAACCGCGTTGCGACTCGCCGACGGCCGTGCGATCGCGCTCGAAATGGACACGGAAAAGGAAAAGCTCTTCAGTTCGAAGTTCGCGTGCCCGATCTGCTCGTATTCGCTGCAGGAACTGGAGCCGCGCCTCTTCTCGTTCAACAACCCGATGGGCGCCTGTCCCGAATGCGACGGCCTCGGCCAGATCACGTTTTTCGATCCGAAGCGCGTGGTCGCGCATCCGTCGCTGTCGCTGGCAGCAGGCGCGGTGAAAGGCTGGGACCGGCGCAACCAGTTCTATTTCCAGATGCTGCAGAGCCTCGCGGCCTTCTACGAATTCGACATCGACGAGCCTTTCGAGGAATTGCCGAAGAAAGTGCGCAAGATCCTGCTGTACGGCTCGGGCAAGCAGGCGATTCCGTTCTCGTACATCAACGAGCGCGGACGCGCATCGGTGCGCGAGCATGTGTTCGAGGGGATCATCCCGAACCTGGAGCGGCGCTATCGCGAGACGGATTCGGCCGCCGTGCGCGAGGAACTCGCGAAATACCAGAACAATCAGCCCTGCCCGGCTTGCGAAGGCACGCGCCTGCGGCGCGAGGCGCGCTTCGTGAAAGTCGGCGCCGCGGATCAGGCGCGCGGCATCTACGAAATCAGCGGCTGGCCGCTGCGCGACGCGCTCGGCTATTTCCAGACGCTGCATCTGGAAGGCGCGAAGGGCGAGATCGCGGACAAGGTTATCAAGGAAATCGTCGCGCGGCTCTCGTTCCTGAATAACGTCGGGCTGGATTATCTGTCGCTGGAGCGCAGCGCGGAAACGCTTTCCGGCGGCGAGGCGCAGCGCATCCGGCTTGCGTCACAGATCGGCTCCGGGCTGACCGGCGTGATGTACGTGCTCGACGAGCCGTCCATCGGCCTGCATCAGCGCGACAACGACCGCCTCATCAGTACGCTCAAGCATCTGCGCGATATCGGCAATTCGGTGATCGTCGTGGAGCACGACGAGGACATGATCCGCATGGCGGACTATGTCGTCGATATGGGACCGGGCGCGGGCGAGCACGGCGGCGTGGTCGTCGCTCAGGGCATGCCGATCCAGGTGCAGAAAGACGCGAACTCGATCACCGGCCAGTATCTGTCCGGCAAACGGACGATCAGCTATCCCGCCGACCGCACGGCGCCGGACGAGCGCCGGCTGCGCATCGTCGAGGCGCATGGCAACAATCTCAAGCGCGTGACGCTCGATCTGCCCGTCGGTCTTCTGACCTGTGTGACGGGCGTTTCCGGCTCTGGCAAGTCGACGCTCATCAACGACACGCTGCAGCACGCGGTGGCGCAGCATCTGTACGGCTCGTCGACGGAGCCGGCGCCGTACGAATCGATCGAAGGCCTGGAGCACTTCGACAAGGTGATCGCCGTCGACCAGTCGCCGATCGGCCGCACGCCGCGCTCGAATCCGGGCACCTACACCGGCCTTTTCACGCCCATCCGCGAACTGTTCGCGGGCGTGCCGGCGGCCAAGGAGCGCGGCTACGATCCCGGCCGCTTTTCGTTCAACGTGAAGGGCGGACGCTGCGAAGCCTGTCAGGGCGACGGCGTGCTGAAGGTGGAAATGCACTTCCTGCCCGACGTCTACGTGCCATGCGACGTGTGCCACGGCAAGCGCTACAACCGCGAAACGCTAGAAATCCAGTACAAGGGCAAGAACATCAGCGAAGTGCTCGACCTGACCGTCGAATCCGCGCACGAGTTCTTCAAGGCGGTGCCGGTGGTCGCGCGCAAGCTGAAAACGCTGCTCGACGTCGGTCTCGGCTATATCCGGCTGGGCCAGTCGGCCACGACGCTATCGGGCGGCGAGGCCCAGCGGGTCAAGCTTTCGCTGGAACTGAGCAAGCGCGATACCGGTCGGACCCTGTATATCCTCGACGAGCCGACCACCGGATTGCACTTCCACGACATCGCGTTGTTGCTCGAAGTGATTCATCGATTGCGGGATCAGGGTAATACTGTCGTAATCATCGAGCATAATCTCGATGTAATCAAAACCGCCGACTGGGTGATCGACCTCGGTCCGGAAGGCGGCGCGGGCGGCGGGCAGATCATCGCCCAGGGGACGCCCGAGCAGGTTGCGAAATCGAAGGCGAGTTTTACCGGCAGATACCTGGCACCTTTGCTGCAACGGCCCAAGTCGGTGGCGTGAGTTCCGCAGCCCGGGGCCGCGGCGCCCCGGGCTGCGCCGGAAGGAACGCGCCAGGCCGTCGAATCAGTCGCGCGCGCCGCGGTGCGGATCAACGTTGTACGCAGCAGGGAAAAGGAACGCAGTCATGGCGAAGCGCAACGAAGCAGCCAACGAGGAGGGGCGGGTACGGGATCTGCCACCCGCCACGTCAGGCTGACGAGCGACATGAGTTCGCCGAAGCTGTCGGCAGTCGAGATCGGCAGCTATATCCTCGCCGTACTGGCGCTGTACCTCACGCTCAGACTGCAACTGCTCGGCGGGCTGCTCGCCGGGATGCTGGTATTCCAGCTCACTCACATGATCGCGCCGCTGATAGAGCGCCACGTCGTCAGCCGGGGCGCGCGGCTGATCGCGGTGGGGCTGATTTCGGCGATCATCGTCGGCGGGCTGACGGGCGCGACCATCGCCACCATTGAACATTTCGAGCACGACTTTCCGAGCCTGCAGAAACTGCTCGATCAGCTGATGAGCATCACGTCGAGCGCGCGGCTGTCTGTGCCGGACTGGATCGCCAACTATCTGCCGGTCGATGCCGTGCAGATGAAGGACAAAGCCACCGAACTGATGCACAAGCACGCCGAGATGCTCCAGCAGGGCGGCAAGGGAATGGCGCGCGGCTTCGGGCATGTCGTGATCGGCATAATCGTCGGGGCGATCATCGCGGTCAGCGCGCCGCGCGCCGCGCATCATCGGTTGCCGCTGTCCACGGCGCTCGTCGCGCGCGTCTCGCGCTTTTCCGACGCCTTCCGCCGCATCATGTTCGCGCAAATCAAGATTTCGGCGATCAACGCGACGTTCACCGCGCTGTATCTGCTCGTCGCGCTGCCGCTCTTTCACGAGAAGCTGCCGCTTTCGAAGACGCTCGTGCTGATCACGTTCATCGTCGGCCTGCTGCCGGTGATCGGCAATCTGATCTCCAACACGATCATCGTCGGGATCTCGCTGTCGGCGTCGTTCGGCACGGCGGTCGCGTCGCTCGCGTTCCTGATCCTGATCCACAAGCTGGAGTATTTCCTGAATGCGCGCATCATCGGCGAGCAGATCGAGGCGCGCGCGTGGGAACTGCTGCTCGCGATGCTCGCGATGGAAGCCGCGTTCGGCATTCCGGGCGTGATCGCCGCGCCGATTTTCTACGCGTATATCAAACGCGAGCTGGTTTATCTGCGGCTCGTTTGAGCGCCATCCGGAAACGAAAACGCCCGCAAGACTTTGCGGGCGATTTGCCTTTTGCGCTGCCGGAAAGCTTAACGGAACACGACCGTCTTGTGCCCGTTCAGCAGAATGCGGTACTCCGCGTGCCACTTCACCGCGCGCGCGAGCGTCACGCATTCGACGTCACGGCCGATGGCGGTGAGCTGCTCCGGCGTCATGTTGTGATCGACGCGCTCCACTTCCTGCTCGATGATCGGCCCTTCGTCCAGATCCGACGTCACGTAGTGCGCGGTTGCGCCGATCAGCTTCACGCCGCGGTCGAACGCCTGGTAATACGGCTTCGCGCCCTTGAAGCTCGGCAGGAACGAGTGATGGATATTGATCGCGCGGCCGGCAAGCTTGTCGCACATGTCTGCCGACAGGATCTGCATGTAGCGCGCGAGCACGACGAGATCGGTGTCGTGCTGATCGACGATTCCCATCACGCGCGCTTCCTGCGCGGCCTTCGCTTCCGGCGTCGCCATTTGCAGCGGCAGATGATGGAACGGAATGTTATAGCTCGCGGCGAGCTGGTAAAAATCCTTGTGATTCGAGATGATCGCCGGAATCTCGATCTGCAGCTGGCCGGTGCGATAGCGGAACAGCAGATCGTTCAGGCAGTGGCCAATCTTCGACACCATGATGACGACGCGCGGCTTCACCGACGCATCGTGCAGTTCCCAGCGCATGCCGAATTCCTCGGCTAGCTCGGAGAAGGACTGGCGCAATGCGTCGATGCCCGGATCGCCGCCGACCTGCTGAAAGTGCACGCGCATGAAGAACTCGCCGGTGCGGCTGTCGCCGAACTGCGCGGAGTCCAGGATGTTGGCGCCGAGATTGAACAGGAAACCGGACACGGCATGGACGATTCCCGGACGGTCCGGGCACGACAACTTCAGATAAAAGCTATGTTCGGTCGACATGACCTTACCTCGTTCGTTTGATTCTTGATGTTCAGACCGCGCTTTTCACGTCGGGCGGCTCGAACAGCGCGGCGATGCCTTCGCGCGCGTCCTCGTCGATCCACTGGCGGCGCAGCATGCAGTCGAGCGTGGCGAGACTGGCATCGACGGTGAGCCTGCCCTCCTCGATCCAGCGCGCGACATCCCCGATGCGCGCCGACTTCGCCATCCTGATTGCGCGGCGCGAAATCGGGCGGGAGGGAAACATCGTAGACGAAGACCTGTTCCGCCTGCGTGCCTTCCGGCAAGGATTGCACCACGTGGAACGTGCGGCCGCGTTCGGCGGTCCGTGCGATTTCGGCGCTCATGCCGGCTTCTTCCCAGCATTCCTTGACAAGCGTCGGCATGAGTTCGAAGCCCCAGCCGATGCCGCCCGCGACGATGTTGTCGAGCATGCCGGGGTCGGTCGCCTTGGTGTCGCTGCGGCGCGCGATCCATAACTGCGGCGCCTTGTCCCGATATTTTACGATGCCGTTCAAATGAACCGCGTAGGTCATCGTGCCGAAAAAGCGCGAGGCCGCGCGCTCGATGAACGCGAGCGGCGCAGCGTCGAAGTCATTGCGGATCGCGTAGATTTCGTCGCGCCAGCCGGGAATCCTGCCCTCTGCGTACAGCGCGCCAATGACCGCGCAGAGCGCGGCGCTGCGCGTATTCACATCGGCGAGCGACGCATGCAGGCGGACGGATGCATCATCGATATCGAACACGTCGGGCCAGCGCCGCAGCGCGTCGACGTCGGAATGACGGATCCAGCCGACGCGCTCGGCCCAATGAAAAACGGCGCGTGCGCGGCGGCGTCGAAGCAGCGTGCGGAGACGATTGCAGGAAGCGTCATGCAAGAACCTCAGTCGCGCAGCGCGACGCGAATGCCGAGCGCGATGAACGTCACGCCCGCGAGCCGGTCGAGCCACAGTCCGACGCGCGGACGGCGCTTCAGCCACGCGCCGATGATGCCCGCGCCGATGCCGAACATCGAAAACACGACGATCGTCTGCAGCATGAAAACGCCACCGAGTTCGAACATCTGCGACATGACGCTTTGCGTGCCGTGTGGATCGACGAACTGCGGCAGGAACACGATGAAGAACAGCGTGACCTTCGGGTTCAGCATGTTGCCGATCACGCTCTGGCGGAACACGGTCGAAAGCGACTGGCTCGGGCGTTCGTGCGCGGTCGCGAGACCGTGGCTGCGCAACGCCTTGATGCCGATCCACACGAGATACGCCGCGCCCGCGAGCTTCACGGCCTGGAACGCCATGGGCGACGAGCGCAGCAGCGCAGCGATGCCGAGCGCGGCGAGCGTCGTATGGAAGATCACGCCGAAGGCGAAGCCGAACGCCGCGACGACGCCCGCGAGCCGGCCCTGGGAGATGCCGCGCGCGAGCACTTGCAGGTTGTCCGGCCCGGGCGCGACCGTGATCGCGATGGACGCAGCGAGAAAGAACAGAAAGCTCGGCATATCAATGTCCACCAAATTCGCACACGGTGTAAAGCGGCACGCCGTTGTCGCGCAACAGCTTCGAGCCGCCGAGATCCGGCAGATCGATGATCGCCGCCGCCTCGACCACTTTCGCGCCGAGGCGCTCGAGCAGGATCTTGCCGGCCATCATCGTGCCGCCGGTCGCGACGAGATCGTCGACGATCACCACGCGGTCGCCCGGCTTGCACGCATCCTCGTGAATCTCGACGGTCGCGCTGCCGTATTCCAGCTCGTAGGATTGCTCGAGCGTCTTGTACGGCAGCTTGCCCTTCTTGCGGATCGGCACGAAGCCGAGGCTCAGCTCATACGCGAGAATCGGCCCGATGATGAAGCCGCGCGCATCCATGCCGGCGATCACATTGACGTTCTCGTCGATATAGCGCTGCACGAACAGGTCGATCAGCATGCGCAGCGCCTTCCGGTCTTGCAGAATGGTCGTGATGTCGCGGAACTGCACGCCGGCCTGCGGCCAGTTTTCGACAGTGCGCACGCGCTCCTTGATGAAACGCGCGGCGTCGAGCTGGGCGTTCGAAGGGGAAATGGACATGACTTCTCCGGAGTCCGCGCCGCGAGGCCGCGCGTTCGCCTTGGTGAAAAAAGAAGAAATTACGCCGCCCGACGATTGCGCGAGAGCCGTTCTTCGGCAAGCGCCAACACTTCGGGCAGGCTGCGCAGCACGACGATGTCGTTGGCGCGCAACTTGGTTTCGGGGTCGGGCGCGACGCCCCGGATGCCGTGGCGCCGGATCGCGGTCACCTCGACACCGTTGCCGACGAGCCCCAGATCGTCGAGCGAATGCCCGACCGCATCCGAATTTGCGTCGATCGGTACGGATTGTAGCCGCACCTGCTCGTGGCCATTGTCGTCGTCGACATCGTCGGCGCCGTGGAAGTAGCCGCGCAGGAGGCTGTACCCGCGCATCGCGCATCTCCTCGACGCGCCGCACGACGCGGCGCATCGGCACGCCCATCAGCACCAGCGTGTGCGAGGCGAGCATCAGGCTGCCCTCGACGATCTCCGGAATCACTTTCGTCGCGCCCGCTGCAGTGAGCTTTTCAAGGTCGGTGTCGTCCACCGTGCGCACGATCACGGGCAGTGTCGGCTCCAGTTCGTGGATGTTGTGCAGCACGCGCATCGCGGACGGCGTATTGGCGTAGGTGATCGCCACCGCCGCCGCGCGGTGCAGGCCCGCCGCGAGCAGCGACTCGCGGCGCCCGGCGTCGCCAAACACGACGGATTCGCCCGCCGTCGCCGCGGCCGTGACACGGTCCGGGTCGAGGTCGAGCGCGACGTACGAAATGCCTTCCTGCTCCAGCATGCGCGCGAGATTCTGCCCGGCGCGCCCATATCCGCAGATGATCACGTGGCTGCTTTGCTTCAGGCTCTGCGTCGCGATCTTCGTCATCTGCAGCAATTGCAGCATCCATTCCGTCGACGACAGCCGCAGCACGATGCGGTCCGCGTTCTGGATGATGAACGGCGCAGCAAGCATCGAGAGCAGCATCGCGGCGAAGATTGCCTGCAGGATGGTCGAATCGACGAGATGCGAATCCAGGATCAGGTTCAGCAGCACGAAGCCGAATTCACCCGCCTGCGCGAGTCCGAGACCGGTGCGCATCGCGACGCCCTGCGGGGAGCCGAACGCCCGCGCCAGCGCGGTGATCATCACGGCCTTGAGCAGGATCGGCACGATGAAAAAGCCGAGCACCAGCAGGGGATGCTCCCAGATCACGCGCGGGTTCAGCAGCATGCCGGTCGTGATGAAGAACAGGCCGAGCAGCACGTCGCAGAACGGCTTGATGTCCTCTTCCACCTGATGCCGGTAAGGGGTCTCGGCGATCAGCATCCCCGCAATGAACGCGCCGAGCGCGAGCGACAGGCCGAACTTGTCGGTGATGAACGCCGCGCCGAGCGTCACCAGCAGCAGGTTCAGCATGAAGAGTTCCTGCGAGCGCCGCCGCGCGACGAGATCGAACCAGCGCGTCATGAACTTCTGGCCAATGAAGAGCAACACTGTTAGGGCGACGACGATTTTCACCGCCGCGATGCCGAGCCACATCGCGAGCTGCGATGACTTGCCGTTGCCGAACGCGGCGATGATGATGAGCAGCGGCACCACGGCCAGATCCTGAAACAGCAGCACGCCGAAAATGTTGCGGCCGTGCTCCGATTCGAGCTCGAGCCGCTCCGCCATCAGCTTGCTGACGATAGCGGTCGATGACATGGAAAGCGCGCCGCCGAGCGCGAAACTCGCTTGCCAGGACATGCCGACCCAGAAGCTCGCGATCCAGCCGAAGATCATCGCGAGCGCGATGGTCGCGCCGACCTGGCTCGCGCCGAGCCCGAAAACGATGCGCCGCATGGAACGCAGCTTCGAGAGCGAAAACTCGAGGCCGATGGAAAACTGATCAGGAAAACGACGCCGAATTCGGCGAGATGCTGCGCGCGGTCCGCATCCGGCGCGATGCCGGCAGCGTGTGGCCCCACGATGATGCCCACCGTCAGATAACCGAGCATCGGCGGTAGGTTGAAATACCGAAATACTACGACGCCGGCCACCGAGCACAGCAGCAACAGCAGCGTCATTTCAAGCGGAGAAATCATCCGTCTGGCGTCCTCGTTCGGCAGCGCAGCGGGCCGAAGCGCGTATTCCGATGCGCTGCGGTGTCTTGGAAAAGCCCGGGACGGCCGGGCTGGCGGGGGCGGATAGGCGGCGGCGCCCCGTCCGGCGCGGCTCGGAATCGCCTTTGCTATACTCCCGCGCATGATAGCGAAAATCAATGGCGACCGGGCGCTGGCGCTGGCTCGCAACGTAATCCAGATCGAAGCCGATGCCGTTCGCGGTCTCTCCGAACTCCTCGACGACAATTTCACCAATGCGGTCGAAGCGCTGCTCGGCTGCCGCGGGCGCGTGGTCGTGTCGGGCATCGGCAAGTCGGGGCACGTCGCGCGCAAGTTCGCGGCGACGCTCGCGAGCACCGGCACGCCCGCTTTCTTCGTGCATCCGGCCGAAGCGAGCCACGGCGACCTCGGCATGGTCACCGCCGACGACATCTTCATCGCGCTGTCGAACTCGGGCGAAACCGAGGAGCTCGTCGCCATTCTGCCGCTCATCAAGCGTCTAGGCGCAAAACTGATCGCGATTACCGGACGCCCGGATTCGAGTCTCGCGCAACTGGCGGACATGCACCTGAACGCGCGCGTCGAAAAGGAAGCATGCCCGTTGAACCTCGCGCCGACCGCGAGTACGACCGCCGCGATGGCGTTGGGCGACGCGCTCGCCGTCGCCGTGCTCGATGCGCGCGGCTTCGGCCCCGACGATTTCGCGCGCTCGCATCCGGGCGGCGCGCTCGGCCGCCGCCTACTCACTTATGTACGCGACGTGATGCGCGTCGGGGACGAAGTGCCTGTCGTGTCGCTCGAGGCGACCGTATCGGACGCGCTGTTCCAGATCACCGACAAGCGCATGGGCATGACCGCCGTGATCGACGAAAACCGTCATGTGCGCGGCATCTTCACCGACGGCGACCTGCGCCGCATTCTGCAGCGCGACGGCGATTTCCGCTCGCTGAAGATCGTCGAGGTCATGACCCACAGTCCGCGCACGATCGCGCCGGACCACCTTGCCGTCGAGGCGGTGGAACTGATGGAGCGCTATCGCATCAATCAGATGCTGGTCGTGGACGCCGACGCAACGCTCATCGGCGCACTGAACATGCACGACCTCTTCTCCAAGAAGGTAATTTGATGGCGCAAAAGCCTTCTCCCGCCTCGGTGCCCGCACTCGGGCCGAACGCCAGCTCGGCTCAGCGCGCGAGCCGCGTCAGGCTGATGATTTTCGACGTCGACGGCGTCCTCACCGACGGCAGCCTCTACTTCGGCGCCGACGGCGACGCGATGAAGTCGTTCAATTCGCTCGGCGGCCACGGCGTGAAGATGCTGCAGTCGATCGGCGTGCAGACGGCGATCATCACCGGGCGCAAGTCGGGCATCGTCGGGGCGCGCGCGACGGAACTGGGCGTCACGCATCTTTATCAGGGTGTCGAAAACAAGACCGTCGCGCTCGCGGAGCTGCTCGAAAAGACCGGCATTTCCGCCGCCGAATGCGGCTACATGGGCGACGACTGGCCCGACCTCGCCGTGATGCGCCGCTGCGGTTTCGCGGCCGCGCCGACGAACGCGCATCCCGAAGTGATCTAGCGCATGCACTGGGTCGCGGAAGCGCGCGGCGGCCACGGCGCGGTGCGCGAAGTGTGCAACGCCATTTTGCGCGAGCAGCATCGCTACGACGAGCTGCTCGCGGCGGCGCTCGGAGGCTGAGCCCATGCAGCGCCCCGGAAAACTCGCCTCGCTTCTGCCGCTCGCCGCAATGGCCTCGCTCGCCGGCGTCACTTACTGGCTGTTGCAGGCCACGCTGCCGCCGGCCCAACAGGCGCCGGAGCAGCCCAAGCGCCACACGCCCGACTATTTCGCCAAGGACTTTTCAGTCTCCGAGCTCGACGCCACCGGCACGACGCAATACCGTCTGACGGCCACGTCGATGGTGCACTACGAGGACGATGAGAACAGCGATCTCACGCTGCCCGCGATGCGCATGTTCCAGCCCATGAAGCCGACGATCACGGCGACGGCGCAACGCGGCACCGTCAACGGCGACGTCTCGATCGTCGACCTCTACGATAACGCGCGCATCCTGCGCGCCGCCGGTTACGGAGATCCACAGATGCAGGCCGATTCCCAGCATTTTCGCGTGCTGGTGAACGACGATATCATCGAAACGGAAAAACCGGTTAGACTTCAGCGCGGCCCGTCGGTGATAACGGCCGACGGCATGAACTACAACAACGTGACCCGGGGAATGAAGCTCTTCGGTAACGTGCGCGGCGCAATCGCCGCCTCGGATATCAACGGCGGCTCTCCCAAGTAATCCGAGCACTCCCATCCGAATTGTGACTGCATGAACGAAAGCTTCCCTCGTCCCGATGGCGGCCACGCGCGCGCAACGCGCGCGCGCCAGATCACGCGCGCCCGGCGAGTTTCGAGGGCCGCGATCGCCGCCTTCATCGCTTCCCTCGCCGCGCTGACGGCGCTGCCGGCGCACGCCGAAAAGGCGGACCGCGACAAGCCGCTCAACATCGAAGCGGACAACATGTCGTACGACGATCTCAACCAGAAGAACATCTTCACCGGCCACGTGGTCGCGACCAAGGGGACGATCGCCATCAAGGCTGACCGTGTCGAAGTCACGCAGGACCCTCAGGGCTATCAGTACGCGACCGGCACCTCGACCGGCAACAACCTGTCGTACTTCCGCCAGAAGCGCGACGGCGTCGATGAGTACATCGACGGCAACGCCGTACGCATCGACTACGACGGCAAAAACGATTTCACGAAACTCACGACGCGCGCCGTCGTGCGCCGTCTGCAAGGCCTGACGACCGTGCAGGACGAAGTGCATGGCAGCGTCATCACCTACGACGGCCAGAAGGACTTTTACACGGCGAGCGCCGGCAAGGACGTCGCCGGTCCGGGCAATCCGACCGGCCGCGTGCGCGCGATGCTCGCGCCCCGCTCGGGCGGCCCCGCGCCGCTGAATGGCCCGCCCGCCGCACTCTCGCCGTCGACCACCATCAAAGGAACGCCGCAGCAGTGAACTCGCCCGCCATGCCCCACCGTAAGCCGGAAGGCCAGTCGAACTCGCTGGTCGTCCGCAACCTGATGAAGCGCTACGGCTCGCGCACCGTGGTGAAAGACGTCTCGCTCGACGTGAAGAGCGGCGAAGTGGTCGGCTTGCTCGGGCCGAACGGCGCGGGCAAAACGACGTCGTTCTATATGATCGTCGGCCTGGTGCCGCTCGACGCCGGCGAAATCGACCTAGACGGCAATTCGATCAGCCTCCTGCCCATTCACCAGCGCGCGCACCTCGGTCTGTCCTATCTGCCGCAGGAAGCATCGGTGTTCCGCAAGCTCACCGTCGAACAGAACATTCGCGCGGTGCTGGAGCTCCAAACGGACAAAGCAGGCAAGCGCCTGTCCAAAGACGCTATTACCCAGCGCACGGAAGCCTTGCTCGACGAATTGCAGATCGCGCATCTGCGCGAGAATCCCGCGCTATCGCTGTCGGGCGGTGAGCGCCGGCGCGTGGAAATCGCGCGCGCGCTTGCGACCAATCCGAGCTTCATTCTGCTCGACGAGCCCTTCGCGGGCGTCGACCCGATCGCCGTGCTGGAAATCCAGAAGATCGTCAAGTTCCTGAAGCAGCGCAACATCGGCGTGCTCATCACGGATCACAATGTGCGAGAGACGCTCGGCATCTGCGACCACGCGTACATCATCAGCGCCGGCAGCGTGCTCGCCGCCGGCGCGCCCGGCGAGATCATCGAGAACGAAAGCGTGCGGCACGTCTATCTCGGCGAACATTTCCGCATGTAACGGCGCCTCGGCGCGCACGACATGCATCGTGCGCCGCATCAAAAGAAAGCAGCAAAACTTACGTGCCGCCCTTCGAGGCGGCACGCTTTTTTGGGATTCGCCGCGAGGTTTCGCGCGCGTGGCGGTTTCGCGCGCGTGGCAAACTCTCTACAATGATTAAAACCTTGCCATGAAAGCCAGCCTCCAACTCCGCCTCTCGCAGCATCTTGCGCTGACCCCTCAACTGCAGCAGTCGATCAGGCTGCTGCAGTTGTCGACGCTCGAACTGCAGCAGGAAGTCGCGATGGCCGTCGCTCAGAATCCGCTTCTGGAGAACGAGGACGACTGGATCTCGAGCCCGCTGCGCGTCGCTGCGGACGGCTCTCTGATCGCATCGCCGGCCGCGCCCGCCGAACCGATGATGAGCAACGGCTCGGCATCGGGCACGACGAGTTCCGAACGTTCGGAAAGCAGCGAGCCGCAAGGCGTCGACGAATACAACAGGCTGGGCTCCGACAACAGTTCCGACTCCAGCTCATGGAATCTCGAGGACTACGGCCGCTCGAGCAACGCTTCCGACGACGATCTCCCGCCGCTGCAGATCCACGAATCCACCACCACGCTGCGCGACCATCTGACTGCCCAGCTGCGCATGACCGCCGCGAATCAGCGCGATCGCGCGCTCATCACGTTTCTCATCGAATCGCTGGATGAAGACGGCTATCTCACCTCGTCGCTCGAGGAGGTTCAGGCCGATCTGCCCGAAGAGCTGGAGGTCGATGTCGGCGAACTGAGCGCGGCGCTCGCGCTGCTGCAAAGCTTCGATCCGCCCGGCGTGGGCGGGCGCTCGGCGTCGGAATGCCTGAAGCTGCAGTTGCTGCGGCTCGATGGCTCGCCCACGCGCACGCTCGCGCTCGAAATCGTCACGAATCATCTGGAACTGCTCGCGGCGTGCGACTTCACGCGGCTGCGCAAGCAGCTCAAAGCCAGCGACGATGCGCTCCGCGACGCCCACTTGCTCATCAAGTCGCTGGAGCCGTTCCCGGGCGCGGCGTACGGCAAGAGCGAAGCGGATTACGTCGTGCCGGACATTCTCGTGCGAAAAAGCACGAGCGGCTGGACGGCGGAACTGAATCCGGAAATCGTGCCGCAGCTGCGCATCAACCATCTATACGCGAATATCCTGCGCAACAACCGGGGCGATCCGGGCAGCAGCTCGCTGCGCCAGCAGCTTCAGGAAGCGCGCTGGCTCATCAAGAATATTCAGCAGCGGTTCGAGACGATCCTGCGGGTCGCGCAGGCGATCGTCGAGCGTCAGAAGAACTTTTTTGCACATGGCGAAATCGCCATGCGGCCCTTGGTTTTGCGGGAGATTGCTGATACGCTTGGCTTACACGAATCGACGGTTTCGCGTGTGACCACAGGGAAGTACATGCTCACCCCATTCGGGACGCTTGAATTTAAGTACTTCTTTGGATCGCACGTGTCGACCGACACAGGAGGCGCGGCATCGTCCACGGCGATCCGTGCCCTCATCAAGCAACTGATAGGAGCGGAAGACCCCAAAACTCCTCTTTCAGACAGCCGCATCGCCGAACTGCTGGCGGAACAAGGATTCGTGGTCGCGCGGCGCACCGTCGCCAAGTACCGCGAAGTGCTCAAGATCCCGGCAGTGAATCTGCGCAAGTCTCTATGACCCGTCTCTGTAGTCCATCGCATTTTGCGATGGGCGTTTACCGGCCGCACCGCGAAAGCGCGCTCGAGCCGGCCGACGCAGCCCGTTCTTCCAGCGCCTGAGATAGGCGCGCTGACGGGAAGCATAGCCGACCGGTATCGGACGATCCAACGTGGCCTGGCGGCCATTAGCTTGGAGAGCAACTATGAATCTGAAGATCAGTGGACACCACCTCGAATTGACGCCTGCGTTGCGAGAGTACGTGGTCACGAAGCTGGACAGAGTGCTCCGTCATTTCGATCAAGTGATCGACGGCAACGTTGTCCTCTCGGTCGACAATCATAGGGAAAAGGAAAAGCGGCAGAAGGCGGAAATCAACCTGCACCTCAAGGGCAAGGACATTTTTATCGAGAGTTGTGACGCTGATATGTACGCGGCCATCGATCTGATAGTGGACAAGCTGGACCGGCAGGTCATCAAGCACAAGGACAAGATCCAGGGGCACGCACATGAGGCCGTGAAGTACCGTGGCGAGCCGCAAAGCATGGAAGCGCCTTCGCCCTGAGCATGCAAGCAACGGCTCCTCGCGAAGCAATCGAATGATCCGACAAAACCCGCCGCCGTGAGACGGCGGGCGAAATTCGAGAAACTCTTCGAGCTTCCGAAACGCAAGCCATGCGCATGCACCAAACCGAAGCCGCCCTCACAGGCGGCTTCCTAAGAAACTCAATGTGTTCAGGCGATTTTTCCTTCAACACATACCCCATCGATTCCGCACGGCGAGTGAGATTGTTCAGGACACGCTGACGGTAGCGTTCCTCGTAATATGCGGCGCCTGGATCGACGTACTCCAGGTCATAGCGCAGCGTGTTATAGAAGAGAATGGCAATCTTGCGCGCGGTGGCTGTAACAGCTTTGGCCTTGCCGATCCGGGCTGACAGGCGTCGATAGAAACCACCCAGGGCAGTGTCCCTCCTGCCGACCGTCGTCGCGGCCAGCCGTAGGGCGGCTGCCGCCTTGCTGGAAGAGCGGCGCGTCTTGGATGAGAGAATTTTGCCGCCCGAGATCTTGTTGCCAGGCGCGAGGGACAACCAC